>NZ_JBEXHW010000001.1:611136-621006 GCF_040608235.1 Streptomyces sp. NPDC005202
CCGTACGCCACTGACACCGCACCGACCACGGGGGGATTCACGCATGCCCGACACCGCCGCAGCCGCCGCCCGCGCCCAGCTGGCCGACGCCAGGGTCTACCTCTGCACGGACGCCCGCAAGCGCCAGGGCGACCTGCCCGAGTTCCTGGACGCGGTCCTGGCGGGCGGTGTCGACATCGTGCAACTGCGCGACAAGGGCATGGAGGCGGCCGAGGAGCTGGAGCACCTCAAGGTCTTCGCCGACGCCTGCGCCCGCCACGGCAAGCTGCTGGCGGTCAACGACCGGGCGGACGTCGCGCACGCCGCCAGCTCCGACGTTCTGCACCTCGGCCAGGGTGACCTGCCGGTCCCCGCGGCCCGCGCGATCCTCGGCGACGACGTCCTGATCGGCCGCTCCACGCACGCCGAGTCCGAGGCGGCCGCGGCCGCCGTCCAGGAGGGCGTGGACTACTTCTGCACGGGCCCGTGCTGGCCCACCCCCACCAAGCCGGGCCGCCCGGCCCCCGGCCTCGGCCTGGTCCGTCACACCGCGTCCCTCGGCACCGACCGGCCCTGGTTCGCCATCGGCGGCATCGACCTCGGCAACCTCGACGAGGTGCTGGAAGCCGGCGCCCGCCGCGTCGTCGTGGTCCGGGCGATCACCGAGGCGGACGACCCCGGCGCGGCGGCGGCGGAGTTCGCCAAGCGGCTGCGGCAGGTCTAGGCGTCTCAGGTCCAGGCGTCTCGCGGGCCGAACATACGGGCCGTGCCGACCGGCCCATTTCGGGTCCGGTTGTCCGATGGGTGGACAAGAGGCCGACAATTCGGTCAAATTTCCGGCGTCCGGTTGGGGCACCGCCGCCCCCTGGATAACCTGCGGGTATGGCCCTCGGAACCGCATCCACCAGGACTGATCGCGCACGCACCGTGCGCGACATCCTCGCCACCGGCAAGACGACGTACTCGTTCGAGTTTTGGGCTCCGAAGACGGAGAAGGGCGAGCGCAACCTGTGGAACGCGCTCAGGAGGGTCGAGGCGGTCGCGCCGGACTTCGTCTCCGTGACGTACGGCGCCGGCGGCTCCACCCGCGCGGGCACCGTGCGGGCGACGGAGCGGATCGCCGCCGACACCACGCTCACGCCGGTCGCCCACCTCACCGCGGTCAACCACTCGATCGCGGAGCTGCGCAACATCATCGGCCAGTACGCCGACGCCGGGATCCGCAACATGCTCGCCGTGCGCGGCGACCCGCCCGGCGATCCGATGGGCGAATGGGTCCCGCATGCCAAGGGCCTGACGTACGCGGCCGAACTCGTCCGGCTCATCAAGGAGTCGGGCGACTTCTGTGTCGGCGTCGCGGCCTTCCCCGAGATGCACCCGCGCTCCACCGACTGGGACACGGACGTCGCGCACTTCGTCGACAAGTGCCGTGCGGGCGCCGACTACGCCATCACGCAGATGTTTTTTCAGCCGGAGTCGTATCTGCGCCTGCGCGACCGGGTCGCCGGGGCCGGCTGCGAGACCCCGGTCATCCCCGAGGTCATGCCGGTCACAAGCGTCAAAATGCTCGAGCGGCTGCCACAGCTCAGCAACGCGTCCATCCCCGATGCCCTGAAAGAGCGGATCCTCACAGCAAAAGACGATCCGACAGCTGTACGCTCCATTGGGATCGAGTTCGCCACGGAGTTCTGTGCCCGGCTGCTGGCCGAGGGAGTGCCCGGACTGCACTTCATCACGCTCAACAACTCCACGGCGACCCTGGAAATCTACGAGAACCTGGGCCTGCACCACCCGCCGCAGGCCTAGACCGGCCGCACCGCGGTACGACACACTGCGTAGCGGCCACTGGGAGAGGGGCGTACATGGGCTGGACGGTCCTCTACATCGCGTTCGGCGTCGTCGCGCTGTGGCTGCTCGGCGAGGTGCTGCTGCAGTACAAGGCACGCCTGCGCTGGCGGCTGCTCGCCTTTGTCGGCTTCCTCGGCGTCGTGTTCGGTGTACTGATCCCGTCCGTCGTCGTCATCGGACTGGGCGCGGCCGCGTTCGCGGTCGGGCAGACCTACGTCACGCTGTCGTTCCGTCGCGGCTTCGCGGCGGGCTGGGCGGTCAGCCGTCCGGGCGCCAGTGGCAGCAAGCGCCGCCGCGGCGAGGCGGACCGCCAGGAGCCGGCCCTCGAGGTCTCCGGCCTCGAAGCGGCGGACGGCGGTCACGGTGACGAGGACGGCACACGCGGCCGCGACGGCCTGTCGTACGGGCACGACGACGACTACGACCGCGACGACGTCTTCACCCCGGCCCGCCCCGTCGAACCCACGGCCGCCGAGGCCACCGCCGTGTACGAGCCGCAGCCCCTGCCCGACGACACCGGCTCGTACGGCATATACGGCGACTCCGCCTACGCGGCCGGCGCGAACTCCTCCTACGCGACCGCGGGCCAGAACCAGGACCAGTACGCGACGGCCGCCCAGGGCGCCGACCAGGGCTACGCGTACGACTACTCCGGCTACGGGCAGCAGAGTTACGGCTACGACACCACCGGCCAGCAGCAGTACGCCGCCTACTCCGACCCGTACATCGGCACCCAGACCTACGGCGGCGCCGCCTACGACACCACCTACGGCGGCCAGCAGAGCTACGGCCAGGGCGGCTACGGCCAGGACCAGTACGCCACCGGCGGCTCAGGCGGCGAGACCCCGGCCGACGGGGTCTGGGTCCCCCAGCAGCGCGTCGACGACTCCTACGGCGGCGAATTCCCGCCCGAGCAGTCCTACCCGTACCAGGGCAACGGCCAAAGCCAGGCGCACGGGACCGGGTTCGACGAGCAGTACCGTTTCTGAACCGCGGGCCGCTGAGGCCTGCGGATCGTTGAGCCGCGCGGGCCGCTGAGCCCCGGCCGCTCCTCAGCGGCGAGCGGGGCTCAGGCGGCGAGACCCCGGCCGACGGGGTCTGGGTTCCCCAGCAGCGCGTCGACGACTCCTACGGCGGCGAATTCCCGCCCGAGCAGTCCTACCCGTACCAGGGCAACGGCCAAAGCCAGGCGCACGGGACCGGGTTCGACGAGCAGTACCGTTTCTGAACCGCGGGCCGCTGAGGCCTGCGGATCGTTGAGCCGCGCGGGCCGCTGAGCCCCGGCCGCTCCTCAGCGGCGAGCGGGGCTCACTGAGAACCCCGGAACCCGGGCCCCTCCACGATCAGCCCGGCGACCAGCGCGCCCGACATACCGGCGTGCGGGAGGCCGCCGCCGGGATGCGACCAGCCGCCGACGGTGAACAGGCCGGGCAGTCCCGTGGTGTTCGCCGGGTGCAGCAGGCGCCCCTCCGCCGCGGCGAGCGCCGGCGCGGGAACGGCTCCGCCCGCTGCGCCGGTCACCTCCGCGATGTCGGCCGGCGTACGGACCTCGTGCCACAGGAGTCGGCCGCGCAGCCCCGGTATTGCGCGCTCGGCGGCGCTGATCATGCGGTCGGCATGGGCATACAGGGCTTCCTTCGCCACCCGTTCCGGCCCACCCGTCATTGCCGGAACCGTGGCCGTGAGCGTCACCGCTTCGTGGTCCGCGTCCGGGGTCTGCGCCGGGTCGTCCGGACGCAGCACCGTGACCGTGGGGTCCGCCGGCAGCCCGGGGGCCGCGCCGAACAACGCGTCCAGCTCGGCCTCGCGGTCCTCGGTGTGCACCACCGTCCGGTGCGCCGCTTGCTCCGGACGGCCGCCGCGCAGCGCCAGCAGCACCGTCAGCCGACTGGGCGCCCCCGGCTGCGGCGGCACTTCGCCCTCGCCCCGCAGCGCGGTGCCGTGAACCGCCCGCCCGAGCGCATCGGGGGCGATCCCGGCGACCACGAAGTCCGCCTCCGCCACCGTCCCGTCGGCGAGCTCCACGCCCGCCGCCCGGCCGTCCTTGGCCAGGACCCGCGTGACCTCGGCGCCGAAGACGAACTCGACCCTGCGTGCCACGCACCGCTCGTACACCGCGCGTGCCAGTTCGCGCAGGCCGCCGCGGACGTACCAGGTGCCGAAGGCGTGCTCCATGTACGGCAGCACGGCCGCGCTCGCCGGAGCGGTCCGGGGGTCGAGACCGTGGGTGACCGCATGGCTTTCCAGGAGCGCCGCGAGGCGCGGGTCGCGCAGTTCCCAGGCGCCGACCTCGGCGAGCGTGCCGGCCCGGCGGGTGCGCAGCAGACGCTTGTACGGGACCGCCGGATAGGGCTCGCGCTCGGCCAGCACCTGCCAGTTGAGCCACAGCGGCTCCTCCAGCAGCGGCCGACGGGTGCGGTCCCAGGCCTCACGCGCCCGCACCAGGAAGTCGCCCCAGCGCTGCCCCGCGCCCGCGCCGAGGGCCTCGTCCAGGGCCCTGACGACGCCCGCGCGGGAGGCGTTGGGCAGCGACACCTGGGTGCCGTCCGCGAAGACGTGCCGTGCCGAGGGGTCGACCTGGACCAGCTCGACGCAGTCCTCCAGCGGCTCCTTGCCGGTCTTGATGAACAGGTCGCGGTAGACCGCGGGCAGCGGGAGCAGTCCCGGCCCGGTGTCGAAGGCGAAGCCGTCCCGCTCGAAGCGGCGCACCGCTCCCCCGTACGTCTCCGTACGCTCGTACACCGCCACCCGGTGGCCCGCGACGGCCAGCCGGGCGGCGGCCGCCATCGCGCCCGTCCCGGCGCCGATCACCGCAATCCGTGCCATGCCGGCGACTTTATCGACCACCACCGACAATCCCGGCGGCGGGACCGTGACCGGTGGTTTTCCGCCCTGCGGCGCAGGAGGCGGCGGGTCCGAAGGATCAGGAGGAGCAGCACCGCCGGCCCGGTCAGCAGGGTCAAGGGGAGTACGGACACGGGCGTGCTCGTCACCAGCGGGCGACGCGGGGTCCTGGGGATGAGTGCGCACGCCTGAGTATCCGTACCTAGTCGATGAGATGAGTACGCGCGCGGATGGAGTCCGACCTGCGTGAACGAGAGAGTGGAGGCACGGAAAGGGGCCTGGCGCCGGCACCGCCGACACGGGGCGGCGGAACGGCGCGGCCCTCAACCGCTCCTTCCGTCGGCGCGCGTCGGCGGGAGCGAGACACCGGGGGAACCCGGGGGAAACGACCGAACGGGGGCCCAAGGGGGAAACGGGGGCGTACGAGGAAGCGCCGGTGCGCGGTGGCCCGCGGGGGGACGTGGCCACAGCGCACCGGCCCTTTCGCGCGGACGGCTCAGCGGGCGCCGCTCACCCGCCCCTGCAGCAGACGGGACAGCGCCGCGTGCACATCGTCCAGGGAGCGCTCCGGCTGGAAGGACTTCCAGTCCAGGGCGGCCACCAGCACCATGCCGACCAGTGCGGCCGCGGTCAGCGGGACGTCGATCTCCTCGCTGAACTCGCCGTTCTCCACGCCGTCCCGCAGCACGCCCTCGACGACCGCGACCGCCTCCTGCCGGACCACCATGAGCGTGGACTGCCAGGCCCGGTTGGTGCGCCACAGCTCGGCCACGTACAGCTGGGTGAAGGCCGGGTAGCGGTCGATGAACACGAGCCCGGCCCGGACCATCGCATCCAGGGCGTCGACCTTGCTGCCGCCCTCCCGCTCCGTCTGCTCGGTCGCCTCCCGGAGGGAGGCGGTGAGGAGTCCCACTCCGTGCCGCAGCAACTCCTCGAAGAGAACGGACTTGCTGGCGAAGTTGTAGTAGACCGTGCCCTTCGCGACCCCGGCCCTTTCGGCGATCTCGTCCACCGTGGTGGCGGAGAAGCCCTGCTCGGCGATGAGCGTGACGGCCGCCTCGTAGAGCTTCTGCCGGGTGGCCTCGCGGCGGGTGCGGCCGCCCGACGTGGCGCTGCTGCGTTCCATGGCCCTGATTGTCACAGGAACGGACCCTGGGAGGGCACGGAGGTCACGGAGGAGGGCGGGGTCATGGTGGCCATGGTCGAGGTCACAGGCTCAGCTCCGGGTGCAGCCGGTCCAGTGTCCACACCTGCCGACGGCGGGCCGAGAGCGCGGTCAGCGCGAGCGCGGCCGCGGTGAAGCCCGTGAGCACCGCGCAGGCCAGCCACACCGGCCCCAGCCCGCCGCCCGTGATGAGCCTCCTGAGGGCCTCGACGATGTAACTCATCGGCAGGAAGGGGTGGATCGCGTTGAAGAAGCCCGGACTGGTCTGCACGGGGTACGTGCCGCCCGCGGACGTCAGCTGGAGCATCAGCAGGGCGAGGACGAGGATCCGGCCCGCCGGCCCGAAGCGCGCGTTGAGCCACTGCACGATCGCCGCGAAGCACGCCGCCACCAGGAACAAAAAGCCCACGGTCCCGGCGGCCCGGGTCATCTCCAGGCCGATCGCCCAGTGCAGCACCGCCATCAGGGCCCCCACCTGCAGCACGCCGACCGCCACCACCGGCAGCCAGCCCGCCAGCGCGATCCGCCCGGCGGAGGCGCCCGCGGCGAGCGCGCGCCGGTTCATCGGCGGGATCAGCATGTACGCCACCATGGCACCCACCCACAGGGAGAGCGGGATGAAGTACGGCGCGAACCCGGTGCCGTAGTTCGGCGCGTGGTGCAGGTCCCTGGCGGCCAGCTGGACCGGGTCGGCCATGACCCCGGTGCGCTGGTCGCGGTTCTTCCTGTCGTAGTCGGGGATCTGCTTCGCGCCGTTGTGCAGCCCGCCCGCGAGCTTTCCGGAGCCGTCGACCAGCTTGTACATGCCGCCGTTGAGGTCCTCGGCGCCCGTCTTGAGCTCCCCGACGCCCTCGTCGAGGTCCGCCGCGCCGGTCTTGGCCGTGCCGAGCCCCGTGTGCAGCTTCTTCGCGCCCGCGGCGACCTTTCCGGCACCCGCGTTCAGCTTGTTGATCTTCTTGGCGGCGTCGTCGAGGTCCTCGGACAGATGCGGTGCGCGGTCCGCGAGCGCCTGTGCCTGCGTCTGGAGCGTGCCGAGGTTCTTGTCGAGTTTCTTCAGGTCGCCGTTCTGGTCCGCGATCAGCGTGTTGACGTCGTCGGCGATCGTGGCCACGTCGGCGGCGGCCTCCTTGGCCTTCTTCAGGTCCGCGCAGGCGGCGTCGGGCAGCACCGGCTTCTCGCAGCGCCTGGCGTAGATGTCGTCCAGCGCGGCGGAGGCCACATGGGCGCCCTTGGCGGCGATCGGGGCCCTCTTGACGAGGGTGTCGAGGTTGTGGCGGATCGCCTTGGACGAGTCGGCGACCAGCTGGGCCGTGTCGCCGATCCTCTTCTCGTTGTCCTTCAGGAACGGGCCCACCTTGCCCGCGACCCCGTTGACCCTGTCGGCGAGCGTCTGTGTGCCCTCCGCGACCCGCTGTGAGCCGTCGTCCAGGTTTGCCGCGCCGGTGTTGAGCTTCTTCAGGCCCTTGGACAGCTTGTCGCTGCCCTTCTTGGCCTCCGTGAGCCCGTCGGCGAGGTCCTTGGAGCCCTTCTCCGCCTTGCCGATGCCTCCGTTGAGCTTGTCGGCGCCGTCCGCGGCCTTCACTGTCCGGCCGTGGATGTCGGAGAACGAGATGAAGATCTTGTCCAGGAAGGACCGCGACGCCTTGGTGGACGCGGCGGTGCGCACCTCGTTGAAGACCGTCCGCGAGATCTGCCCGACGATGTAGTTGTTGGCGTCGTTCGTACGCACCTGCAGCGCGCTGGTCTCGGGAGAGTCGCCCGCGCTGGAGGCGATCCGCCTGCTGAAGTCGGCGGGCATGGTCAGCGACAGGTAGTACGTGCCGTCCTCGACGCCCCTGTGGGCCTCGGCGGCGCTCACCCGGTGCCACTCGAAGACCTTGCTCTCCAGCAGCCCCTTGGTGAGGTCGTCGCCGGCCGTGATCCTCCTGCCGTCGGCGGTCGCGCCCTTGTCGTCGTTCACGAGCGCCACGGGGATGCGGTCCAGGCGGCCGTACGGATCCCAGAAGGACCACAGGTACAGCGCGCCGTACAGCAGCGGCAGCACCAGCAGCGCGACCAGGGCGGCGCGCGGCAGCTTCCCCCGCCCGAAGCGCCTCAGCTCAAGTGCGGCCAGTTTCGGCGAGCGCATCGGCCGCCTCCTTCGCTTCGTGGTCGGTTTCGGGGGTGTCGGAGGCTTCGCCGGAAGGGCCGGACGGCGCGTCGGGTGTGCTGTCGGATGCCTCGGAGGTCCGGGTGGACACGACCACCGCCCCCTCCGGCGCCTCGCTGCACACCGCCACCACGGTCGTCCCGGCCTCGGTGAGGGACGCCAGAAGCGCCCAGGCCTCGGCCCGTTCGGCGGGGGAGAGCTTGAGGTCGGTGTCGTCCACGGCGAGCAGCCGCGGGCGTGCCATAAGCGCCAGCGCGACGGACAGGCGCAGAGCTTCCAGGCGCTCCAGGTCGCGTACGGCGGTGCGGGAGCCCTTGGGCAGCGTCTCCAGATCGAGGCCGGCGGCGGCCGGCGCGGCGCCGGCCAGCAGCCCCGCCTCGGCCTTCCGCTCGGCCCGCGGCCGCAGCAGCCGGCGCGGGGAGTCGCCGAACCTGCGTTGGAGCAGCGCTCGTTCGCGCAGGTGCTCGCCGACGCTCAGGGCCGGGTCGAGGTCGGTGACGCCGGAGACGTTGGCGAGCGCGCTGACCCGGCGCAGGGCGGACATCTGCCGGGGCAGTTTGAACCCGCCCACGGTGGCCACTCCCTGGGTGGGCTTCATGCGTCCCGTGAGCGCGAGCAGCAGACACGTCCGGCCGGAACCGGACGGTCCCTCGACCGCGATCAGCGAGCCGGGCTCGGCATCGATGGCGACACCGCGGAACGCCCAGCCGCGGGGTCCTTCGAGTCCGAAGTCGCGGGCCATGACGCCGGTACGCACCGTTCTGCGGGCCGTCCACGGTTCCCCCTTCCCCTGCATTTTTGAACTGACTGGTCAGTGCAAAAAGTAGCCCGAACTCGCGATCGAAGCAAAAGGCCAGGTCAGAACGGATTGTCAGTGCCATACCTCACGATGGGCACATACGGCACCTGTGCCGTCACCCAGACGACAGGAGGTTCGTCATGGCCAACTCGTCCGCAGCCGCCGCCCGTCGGCGCCGCGCCGCCGGCCCTGCCCCCTCACTGACCGGCCCGGCAAGCGACGTGCACCCCGTGCTCCGCCGGGCCACGGCCCCGCCCGCCGCCCTCGACCTGCTCGCCCAGGCCCGCGCCGGACTCGACGAGGCCGCTGTCCTGGAGACGCCGAACGAGCGCTATGCGACGGCCCACCTCGCCGCCCTGCGCACCGCCGCCGCCGTGCTCGCCGCGCGGGGGCGCCCGGAGTCCACACCCCGACGCCGGGCACGCATCAGGAGCGCCTGGGAAGTGCTCGCCGAAATCGCGCCCGAACTCGCCGAGTGGAGCGCACTGTTCGCCGCGGGCGCCCGGCGCCGCGCCCGGGCCGAGGCGGGCATCCAGGGCGCGGCCAGCCGCCGGGACGCCGACGACCTGATACGGGACGTGGAGATGTTCGTCCGCCTCGTCGAGCGGATGCTGGTACTCCAGCCGGTGCTGCCGCAGCCACGCCAGGACACCGGCGAGGCGGACGCCTCCCGTACCCGACGCGACATGCCCGACGCAGGCTGACACCCTCCGGGCGGGAGCCGACCGGGTCCGCGGAAACCGACCGCGGCTGCGGGAGGCCGCCGTGTCTGCGGGAGGCGGCCGCGTCTGTGGGAGGCGGCCGCGTCTGTGGGAGGCGGCCGTGTTCCTCGGGGAGCCGGTCGAGCTTGGGGGAGGCGGCTATGTCCTGCGGAGGGGGCGTGTGCTGCGGAGGGGAGCCGTGTCTGCGGGAGCCGATCGTGTGCTGCGGAGGGGAGCCGTGTCTGCGGGAGCCGATCGTGTGCTGCGGAGGGGAGCCGTGTCTGCGGGGGCCGATCGTGTGCTGCGGAGGGGAGCCGTGTCTGCGGGGGCCGATCGTGTGCTGCGGAGGGGAGCCGTGTCTGCGGGGGCCGATCGTGTGCTGCGG
>NZ_JBEXHW010000001.1:621105-621183 GCF_040608235.1 Streptomyces sp. NPDC005202
GAGGGGAGCCGTGTCTGCGGGAGCCGATCGTGTGCTGCGGAGGGGAGCCGTGTCTGCGGGAGCCGATCGTGTGCTGCG
>NZ_JBEXHW010000001.1:621280-701795 GCF_040608235.1 Streptomyces sp. NPDC005202
AGGGGAGCCGTGTCTGCGGGGGCCGATCGTGTGCTGCGGAGGGGAGCCGTGTCTGCGGGAGCCGATCGTGTGCTGCGGAGGGGAGCCGTGTCTGCGGGAGCCGATCGTGTGCTGCGGAGGGGAGCCGTGTCTGCGGGAGCCGATCGTGTGCTGCGGAGGGGAGCCGTGTCTGCGGGAGCCGGCCGTGTGCTGCGGAGGGGAGCCGTGTCTGCGGGGCCGGCCGTGTGCTGCGGAGGTGGGCCGGCGTGCGGGCGCAGCCCTGGCATCCGCTCGGCGTGGTGGGTGCCGACCGTGGCGCGAGGTGGATGACCTGCCACGGCGGTGGAGGCGATGGGCAGGTACGACGCCGTAGGCAATAGGGTGGAGGGCGCCTGAAGCCTTCCCTCCTCCCGCACCCCGGGCCGGGGAGGCAGCCCGATCGCTCCGCCGTGCCAGAGGCGGGGCCGCGCCGAGGAGTCAACTGCCGTGTCGGACCCGATGCGCCCCCGCGCTTCTCTCCGTACCGCCGTGGTCTGGGAGGTCCTCCAGGACGCCCTCGACCGCCGGGTCAAGGCCACGGGTCGGGAGTCGCTGGACGTCCTCGACACCGGAGGCGGCAGCGGCAACTTCGCCGTGCCCCTCGCCCGCCTCGGCCACCGGGTCACCGTCGTCGACCCCAGCCCCAACGCGCTGTTCGCGCTGGAGCGCCGTGCCGCGGAGGCCGGCGTGGCCGACCGGGTACAGGGCGTGCAGGGCGACGCCCACGGGCTCTTCGACGTGGTCGAGCGCGGCGGCTACGACGTCGTGCTGTGCCACGGCGTCCTGGAGTACGTCGACGACCCCGCCGAGGGCGTCCGCAACGCGGTGGCCGCCCTGCGCACCGAGGGGGTCCTCAGCCTGCTCGCCGCCGGGCTCGGCGGCGCCGTGCTCGCGCGCGCCCTGGCCGGCCACTTCAAGGAGGCCAAGCAGGCCCTCGACGACCCCGACGGGCGCTGGGGCGCGGGTGACCCGATGCCGCGCCGCTTCACCGCCGACCAGCTCACCGCGCTCGTCGAGGCCGCGGGGCTGAGAGTCGGCGCGGTGCACGGTGTACGGGTCTTCGCCGATCTGGTGCCCGGCGTGCTGGTGGACACCGAGCCCGGAGCCCTGGACGCGCTGCTGAAGCTGGAGGCCGCGGCGGCCGAACTCCCGGCGTTCCACTCCGTGGCCACGCAGCTCCACGTGCTCGGTGAGACGCAGGGGGCCGCCGAGGCCTGAGCCGCCCTTGGCGGTGGCCCGTTGATCGGCGTCCCGGCCCGCGGATGGAGTCCGCCACAGGCCCCCCCGATCGAGGCCTTTGCGCCGTATGATCGAAGGACACGGCCCGGCATGACGGGCCGGCCGCCGGGGAATGGAAGCCTCAGCGAGCCGGGTCGGCCATGGCGGATTCGGTTGGCCAATTGGCGCAGAGGGGCGGGTTTCACGGGGGCGATTCCCTGCCTATCCTGAAGGGACCCCCCGGGTCGCCCCGGCGACTGCACGATGAGGAGGACTCCGTGCCGCTCTCGGAGCACGAGCAGCGCATGCTCGAGCAGATGGAGCGAGCGCTGTACGCCGAAGATCCGAAGTTCGCGTCGGCGCTTGAGGGAAGCGGGCTGCGTACGTACACCCGGCGGCGGGTCTACCAGGCGGTCGCGGGCTTCCTCGTGGGTATCGCGCTCCTCATGGCAGGAATGGTCGCCCAGCAGATCTGGGTCAGTGTGGTGGGTTTCCTCGTCATGCTGGGCTGTGCCGTGCTGGCCGTGACCGGCTGGCGCAAGGCCCCCAAGCCGGGCGAGCAGCCCGTCGGCGGCCCGCACGCCCGCCGTCAGGCCCGGCCGAAGCGCTCCATGATGGACCGTATCGAAGAGCGCTGGCAGCGCCGCCGCGACGAGCAGGGCCACTAGCCCGCCGAGCAGCTCCTCAAGACGTGACTGAGGGGGTGACCACCGACGGTGGTCACCCCCTCACGCATGTCCGGAAACCGCCTCCCGGAGGGGCCGGAACCTGCGACAGACGGCATCCCGGAGGAGCCGGGGCGTGCCCGCAACCCGCCTCCCGGAGGGGTCGAACCGGCTCGCAGCCCGCCTCCCGGAGGGGTCGAACCTGCTCGCAGACCGCGTCCCGGAGGGGCCGCGGCCTGTCGGCGGCACCTCGCTGCCGTACCGCCTCAGCCCTGCTGCCCCGACGGCTTGCGCACCGTCGGCCGGGCGGCCGTCGCGCGGGCCCTCAGTGAGGCCCACCAGGCCGAGGCCGCCCACGCCAGGCGCGCGGCCGAGCGCGGGACGAACGTGGCGCGGAGTCTGGTCCCACGGCCGACCGTGCTGCGCAGGGCCTCGGTGATGCGGCGGACGTCCTCCGCGAGGCCCGCTGTGGGGCGCGGCCGCGGAGCGTAGAGGACCTGTTCCACGGCGTCCGCCAGCCGGTGCACCGACGCCGCGGTCACCGGGTCGAGATGCCCGAGGCGGACGATCCGGGCGGCCGCCCTGCGCGGGGTCTGCGACTCGTCGGGCAGGATCCCGAAGTCCCAGGCCGTGTCCGTCAGTTCCTGCCAGACGGCCAGGGTGTGGACCGCCGCGTCCGCTTCGCTGCGTCCGTGCGCGCCGAGCCGGACGGACCGGATCCGCCTCCGCCACAGCAGCGGCGACAGCGGCAGCGCGAGGGCGGCCGGCCCGGCCAGCGTCCACGCCGGCACCGCGTACCACTTCGGGCCGTCGTCGTGGTGCGGGACGGCCTGCGCGGACGGGCTCGCGCACTCCTGCAGCCGCTTCAGCTCCGGCGTGCAGCTCTGGCTCGCCGAGGGCGCGGTGGAGGGCGCCGCGCTTGCCGCGCTGGACGGCGCCGCCGGGGCCGGCAGGGTGCTGCCCGGCGTGTCCGACTGGGTGTACGAGGGCACCGTGCCGCGGGTCGGCGTCGGCTCGAAGCGGGTCCAGCCGACGCCCTCGAAGTACAGCTCGGGCCAGGCGTGCGCGTCCTTCAGCCCCACCGACACCGTGCCGTCGGCCTGCGGGGCACCGGGCGCGAAACCCACCGCGACCCGGGCCGGTATACCGAGTGTGCGGGCCATCGCGGCCATCGCGAACGAGAAGTGCACGCAGAAGCCCTGCTTGTCCTTCAGGAACCGTGCGATCGCCTGAGGGCCGCTGCCCACCTCGACCCGGGTGTCGTACTGGAAGCCGCCGGTCACGGCGAAGTAGTCCTGGAGCTTGACCGCCTGCTCGTAGTGGTTCGCCGCACCGTCGGTGACCTTGCGGGCGGTCCTGGCGACCACGGCCGGCAGCGACGCGGGCACCTTGGTGTACTCGGTCCTCAGACCCGGCGACGGGTCCGGCGCCGTGGCCAGTTGTTGCGCCGTCGGCTGCACGTCCAGGCTCTTCACCTGGTACGTCAGTCCGCGCGTGCTCTGGCCGTGGTCGCCGACGAGCGTCATGCCGACGGGTTCGTAACGCCAACTGCCCTTGATTCGCACGCCGCTCGGCGGATACGGCATCGGCAGCCAGTCCTGGGCGTACCAGTCGGCCGCCGAGATCGTGGTGGTGATCTCCGAGCGCTTGACGTCGCGGCCGAGGCCGGCCGGGGTGGGGAACGGGTCGGGCACGCCGATGATGTGCCGCTGGGACGGCTTCCAGGTGGTGCCGTCGAAGTCGTCCAGGGACACGATCCGCAGATACAGGTCCGAGGTGTCGCCGGTGTCCGCGCGCAGCGTCATCACCGTGCGGTCCTCGTCCACGTTCAGGCTGTCGCGCAGCGACACCAGCGGGTTCACCGCGGAGATCGTGCCGCCGTCCCCGGTGCCCGAGCCGACGCCGGTCCCGGGAGCGTCGAGCAGGCCGCCCTGCATCGCGGGCAGGGTCAGCGGCACCACCAGGGCGATGCCCAGCGCGACCGCGCCGATGCGGCGCCCGGTGCGCACCGGCGCCACCGCGCCGCTCGGATCCCCGCCCGGGGTGCGCGGCGCCCCGCCGAACACCCGGCCCCACTGCGAGAGCCGGTCCCGTCCCTCGGCCAGCAGCAGCATCAGATAGCCGGCGGCCGCGACCAGGAACCACAGCCAGTCGGCGCTGCCGTCGGACAGCCCCGCGGCCACGGAGTACAGCGCGAGCAGCGGCAGGCCCGCGGGGGCCGCGCTGCGGAAGGTCACCGCGAGGGTGTCCACGATCAGCCCGATCACCAGGACGCCGCCGATGAGCAGCAGCCGGATGCCGGGGGACAGCGGCGCCGGTATCGCGTACCGCCCGACGTCGTCCGTGCCCTGTTGCAACAGGTCGGCGAAGTGGCGGAACGCGTCCGGCCCGGGGATCAGCCCGATGAAGGCCTGCGCGCGGGCGAAGACCAGGGTCAGTAGCACCAGCGTGACCAGGGCCTGCGCCGCCACGGTCAGCGGCCGGGCCAGCGGCACCCGCCGGGCCGCCGCGCCCACGCCCGACTGCGCCGCCAGCAGGATGGCGGCCTGCAGGATCCACGTCGCCGGGGAGACCAGCGGCAGCAGGGCGCACGCCGCCATCAGCGTGGCCGCCGTGGCGCACAGCGCCAGTCGTGTCCGCCCGCTCACGACCACCCCTCCCCGATGCCCGTCCCGCTCGACGCGCCGACGCCGGTGCGCTCCCGGTCCGCCTGGCGCCACACCTCGTCCAGCGGGGCGCCCCGCGGCACGCTCACGGCCGTCCAGCCCGCCTCGCGCAGCATCCGCAGCCGCTCCTCCGTCCTGTTCACGGGACCGGGCACGTCGGTCGGTTCCCGCACCCACGCGTCGCTGTCCAGCACGAAGGCGACCGCGCCGCCACTGCGCTGCCGCATCTTGGCGACGATCGCGGCCTGCTCCTCGTCGAGATCGCCGAAGAAGGCCACCAGCAGCCCTTCGTTGCCGCCGCGCAGCACGTCGTACGCCCGGGACAGTCCCCCGCCGTCCGAGTGGTCGATCACCGCGAGGGTGTCCATCATCAGCCCGGCCGCGTCCGCCGACTCCTGGCTCGCGCCCGCGAACCCGTCGCTGCCCTCGCCGGGCACCGAGCTGCCGGTGTCGGTGAGCAACCGCACCGAGAAGCCCTGTTCCAGCATGTGCACCAGAACGGAGGCCGCGCCCGACACGGCCCACTCGAAGGCCGAGTCCGGGCCCGCGCCCCGGAAGGCGAGGCCCCGGGTGTCCAGGAGCACCGTGCAGCGGGCGCGCTGCGGCTGCTCCTCGCGGCGCACCATCAGCGCGCCGTAGCGCGCGGTGGAGCGCCAGTGCACGCGGCGCAGGTCGTCGCCGTAGCGGTACCCGCGCGGGATCACGTCGTCCTCGCCCGCCAGCGCCAGCGAGCGCTGCCGCCCGTCGCCGTACCCCTTGGCCTCGCCGCTCAGGCGCACCGACGGCAGCGGTTCCACGCGCGGGATGACGGTCAGGGTGTCGAACGTCGAGAAGGAGCGGGTCAGTTCGCACATCCCGAACGGGTCGGTCAGGCGCAGCTGCAGCGGGCCCAGCGGATAGCGGCCGCGCAGGTCGGAGCGGACCCGGTAGGACACCTCGCGGCGGCCGCCCGGCTCCACGCGGTCGAGCACGAAGCGGGGCCGGGGGCCGAGCACGTAGGGCACCCGGTCCTGGAGCATCAGCAGGCCCGTGGGCAGCCGCGAGACGTTGTCCATCCGCAGATGGACGCGGGCCTCGCTGCCGGCGGGCACGCGCGCGGGGGACAGACGGCGGCTGCCGGCGACCCGGTAGCGCGTGCGGTAGAGCACGGTCGCGCAGACCAGCGGCAGCACGGCGAGCAGCAGGCCGACCCGCAGCAGGTCGCTCTGCCCCAGGACGTAGGAGCAGATCGCGGTCGCGATTCCCGCGGCCAGGAAGGAGCGTCCGCGGGTGGTCAGACCGGCCAGCGCGGTGCGGAGGCCGCCACCGTCGCCCCGGTCGTCCTCCGCGTGCGCCGTCCCCGGGGTGGTCATCACAGCCTCCGCGGCGGCTGCTGGCCGAACGCCGGCGTGCCGCGGCCCAGGCCGAAGCCGCTCTGCTGCTGGGGCGCCGCCGGCACCGGGGTGCGCTGCAGGATCTCCTGGACGACCTGCTCCGCCGTACGGCGGTTGAGCTGGGCCTGGGCGGTGGGCAGCAGCCGGTGGGCCAGGACGGCCACGGCGAGGGCCTGCACGTCGTCCGGCAGCACGTACTCCCGGCCGCTCAGGGCTGCGGACGCCTTCGCCGCGCGCAGCAGGTGCAGCGTCGCGCGCGGGGAGGCGCCGAGTCTGAGGTCGGGGTGGGTACGCGTGGCGGCGACCAGTTCCACCGCGTACCGCCGGACCGTTTCGGCGACGTGGACGCCGCGCACTGCCTCGATCAGCTTGACGATGTCGTGCGCGTGTGCCACCGGCTGGAGGTCGTCCAGCGGACTCACCCCGCCGTGCACGTCGAGCATCTGCAGCTCCGCGTCCGGGCTCGGGTAGCCGATGGAGACACGGGCCATGAAGCGGTCGCGCTGGGCCTCGGGCAGCGGGTAGGTGCCCTCCATCTCGACCGGGTTCTGCGTGGCCACCACCATGAAGGGGCTGGGCAGCTCGTACGTCTGCCCGTCGATGGTGACCTGGCGCTCCTCCATCGACTCCAGCAGCGCCGACTGGGTCTTGGGGGAGGCGCGGTTGATCTCGTCGCCGATCACGATCTGCGCGAAGACGGCGCCCGGCTTGAACTCGAAGTCCCGGCGCTGCTGGTCCCAGATGGACACGCCGGTGATGTCCGACGGCAGCAGGTCGGGCGTGAACTGGATGCGCCGCACCGAACAGTCGATGGACCGCGCCAGCGCCTTGGCGAGCATCGTCTTGCCCACCCCCGGGACGTCCTCGATCAGAAGATGTCCCTCGGCGAGCAGCACGGTCAGCGAAAGCCGTACGACCTCGGGCTTGCCCTCGATCACTCCTTCCACCGAACTGCGGACCCGCTCCACAGTGGCAGTCAGATCTGTAAGGCTCGCTCGATCGTCATAGGTCGTCACCCGGCCCTCCTCGGCCCTTCCCCAGGCTCTGAACGAGCAGGGGATACCCCAACTTTCCGGACCGACGCTCTGCTGCGCGGACCGGCCCACCCCGAAACACGGACACCACGCGTGAAAAGTTCCGCGTGACGCCACACCCGCATTCTTGTTGCCGTTACTGGTTCGTGTCACTCGCCTGTGGACAACTGGCCGCGATATGTCGGGTCTTACAGCCTTTTGCGTGCGATGGCGGTTCGACGTGTGCGGAATTTCTCGCGGGATGGGCGGGACGGGCGGGCCCCTCAGGCGGGGTCGATCTCGCGCAGCAGACCCGTTTTGACGTCGAAGACGAAACCGCGCACGTCGTCGGTGTGCAGCAGGAACGGCGAGGTGCGCACGCGCTGCATCGACTGCCGTACGTCCTGGTCGACGTCCCGGAAGGCCTCCACGGCCCAGGCCGGGCGCTGCCCGACCTCCATCTCCAGCTCGTGCCGGAACTCCTCGGTGAGGGATTCCAGACCGCAGCCGGTGTGGTGGATCAGGACGACGCTGCGGGTGCCGAGCGCCCGCTGGCTGATGGTCAGCGAGCGGATCACGTCGTCGGTGACGACGCCGCCCGCGTTGCGGATGGTGTGACAGTCGCCGAGCTCCAGGCCGAGCGCATCGTGCAGGTCGAGACGGGCGTCCATGCAGGCCACGACAGCGACCCGCAGGACGGGGCGGGCGTCCATCCCGGGGTCGGTGAACGCGGCGGCATAACGTTGGTTGGCCTCCACGAGGCGATCGGTAACGGTGCCGCCGCCGGTTATGGCGCCTTCGGACCCGGCGGGCACTGCTGCAGAAGTCGTCATACTCATGACGGTACTGGTCACCCGCGTTCCAGTCCTGCTGCGAGAAGGGACAAAGAACGCCACCGTGGCTTGTTGTGAGCGACTCCACACGAAGCGCAAACCTGCACCTGTACGGGTGAATATTTTCGAATTGGGGTGTCGTTGGGGTGTCGCCGATACTCCGACGGGCGACGCGCAGGCCGGTTGATTGACCGGGAGACAGGGTGGACTAAAGTGACGCGAAGCGGGAGGCGTGGCTCTCCCTGCTGGACTGCATTTCCCCGGAGACCCCGGCACACGCACGGACGGTCTCCCCACGTGCGCGGCGCGTACGTACGGCTCGGCCTCCTCCCGCTCCCGGTCGGCTGACGCTTCCGGCGCCGGCAGGCCTCCCCTTCACTGGGGGCACCCCCGGCGTCAACTGGGGGAGGGCGGGGACCCGGTGGTGCGTACGGCCCGCGCCGGACCTGAGAGGGCCCCTTGAGCCAGAGTCGACACGTCCCCGTGATGCTCCAGCGGTGCCTGGACCTGCTGGCGCCCGCTGTGGAGCGGCCGGGAGCGGTGGTCGTCGACTGTACCCTCGGCCTCGGCGGCCACAGCGAGGCGCTGCTCACCCGCTTCCCCGAGGTACGGCTCGTCGGCCTCGACCGCGACAAGGAGGCACTGCGCCTGTCCGGCGAGCGTCTCGCCCCCTTCGACGAGCGGGCCACCCTGGTGCATGCCGTCTACGACGAGCTGCCCGACGTGCTCGCGCGACTGGGCATCCCGCGCGTCCAGGGGATCCTGTTCGACCTCGGCGTCTCCTCCATGCAGCTCGACGAGGCCGACCGCGGCTTCGCCTATGCCCAGGACGCGCCCCTCGACATGCGCATGGACCAGACGGCCGGCATCAGCGCCGCCGAGGTCCTCAACACCTACCCGGCCGGCGAACTGGTCCGCATCCTCCGGGCCTACGGCGAGGAGAAGCAGGCCAAGCGGATCGTGTCCGCGATCGTGCGCGAGCGGGAGAAGAAGCCGTTCACCAACAGCGCCCGCCTCGTGGAACTGATCCGGGACGCCCTGCCGCAAGCCGCCAAGCGCACCGGCGGCAACCCGGCCAAGCGCACCTTCCAGGCGCTGCGCATCGAGGTCAACGGCGAACTCGCCGTCCTGGAGCGGGCGATCCCGGCCGCGGTGAAGGCGCTCGACGTCGGCGGGCGGATCGCCGTGCTGTCGTACCACTCGCTCGAGGACCGTCTGGTGAAGCAGGTGTTCGCCGCCGGCGCCGCCTCGACCGCGCCCCCCGGGCTGCCGGTCGTCCCCGAGCGCTACCAGCCCCGGCTCAAGCTGCTGACGCGCGGTGCCGAACTTCCCACCGAGGAAGAAGTCGCCCAGAACCGGCGGGCGGCACCCGCCCGGCTGCGCGGGGCCGAGCGCATCAGGGAGGACGTCGAGTGAGGCAGGTGACGGGGCGGCCGTACGGGTTCAACGCCGCCCCCCGCGCGGTGGGTGAGTGGGAAGAGCGGACTCGGGGGGACCAGTGAGCAGGAAGCCCGAACTGAGAGGCCGGGCCGCCCGGCTCGCGCGGCTCCTCCCGGCGAACCGGGGACAGGCCGCCCGCACGCCCTTCGTCCTCCTCGTCGTGCTCCTCCTCGGCGGCGGCCTCATCGGGCTCCTGGTGCTGAACTCCGCGCTCAGCGAAGGGGCGTTCCAGCTCGACGACCTGCAGAAGGACACCAAGAACCTCACCGACGAGGAACAGGCCCTCGAGCGGGACATCGACTCCTACTCCGCCCCGGACGCCCTCCAGCGCCGCGCCCACGAGCTCGGCATGGTGCCCGGCGGCGACCCGGCCTTCCTCAACCCCGACGGCACGGTGAAGGGCGTCCCCTCGGCCGCCGCCCAGCAGTCCTCCGTGGAGGAGGCCCCGGTGGCCGTACCACCCGAGGTGCTCGGGACCGCTCTCACCAACAGCACGACCTCGATCGCGCCGCCGACCGCCCCGGAGAACGCCTCGCCCCCCGACCCGGCCCTCACGGCCACCCCGACCCCGCCCCAGCCCGCCACGACCACGACCACGACCCCCGGCAGGTGACGGAAGTGTCCGACAGGGAACCGCCGCGCCGCCGCGTGCCCGGACCCGCCAGGCCGGCCCGCCCCGGCAGCCGGCAGCGCCCCGGCCCCGGCGCCCGCCCGGCCCGCCGCCCCGGCCCGCCCCGCCCCGGGGCCGCGCGCGTCCTCCGGCTCGGCAGCCCCCGCCCGCGCCTGCGCATGGTCGCCCTCGCGCTGACCCTGGTGCTGCTTGTCTTCGTCGTACGGCTGCTCCAGGTGCAGGCCGTCGACGCGAGCGCGTACGCGGCCAAGGCCGACGCGAACCGCTACGTCGTCCACACGCTCGCCGCCGAGCGGGGCAGGATCACCGACCGCAACGGCGTGGCCCTCGCGATCAGCGTGGACGCCGACGACATCACGGCCGACCCCACGATGTTCACGCGCGAGCAGCTGAAGATCGGCGACGGGCCCGAGCAGGCGGCCGCCCTGCTCGCCCCGATCCTCGGCCAGGACCAGGCTGCGATCGCCAAGAAGCTGCGGACGCAGAACACGCGGTACGTCCTGCTGGCGCGCCGCCAGACCCCGCAGGTCTGGAAGCAGATCAAGGACCTGAAGACCGCGCTCGCCAAGAAGGCCCAGACGGACAGGTCCACGGTCAACGTCCTCGCCGGCGTCTTCGCCGACCCCAGCAGCAAGCGCGTGTACCCCAACGGCGACCTCGCCGCCGGGATACTGGGCTGGGTCAACGCCGACGGCCGGGGCGGCGGTGGCATCGAGCAGCAGATGAACAAGCAGCTCTCCGGCAAGGCCGGCAAGGTCCGCTACGCCCAGTCCGGCGGCCGCGAGGTGCCCACCGTGGGCTCCACCGAGACGCCCGCGGTGGCCGGCTCCGACGTGGAGCTCACCATCGACCGCGACATCCAGTGGGCCGCCCAGAACGCCATCACCGAGCAGGTGGAGAAGTCCGGGGCGGACCGCGGCTACGTGATCGTGCAGGACACCCGGACCGGCGAGATCCTCGCCATGGCGAACTCGCCGGGCTTCGACCCCAACGACCTGTCCAAGGCCGACGCGTCGGCGCTGGGCAACGCGGCCCTCCAGGACGCCTACGAGCCCGGCTCCACCGCCAAGGTCATGTCGATGGCCGCCGTCCTGCAGGAGAACGCGGCCACGCCGCTCACGCACGTCGTCGTGCCCAACCGGCTGCACCGCGGCGACCGGCTCTTCCAGGACGACATCGACCACGCGACCTGGTACCTGACGCTCAACGGCGTGCTGGCCAAGTCGAGCAACATCGGCACCATCCTGGCCACCGGGCAGCTGGGCAAGACGCAGGCGCAGGCCAACAAGGTCCTGTACTCGTACCTGCGCAAGTTCGGCATCGGCAACTACACCGGGCTCGGCTTCCCCGGCGAGACGAGGGGCATCCTCGCGCCGCCCGACAAGTGGTCCACTTCGCAGCAGTACACGATTCCTTTCGGCCAGGGCTTCTCCATCAACGCCATGCAGGCGGCGTCCGTCTACTCGACCATCGCCAACGGCGGCGTCCGGGTCCAGCCGACGCTGGTGCGCGGCACCAGGGGCGCCGACGGCCGCTTCACGCCCGCCCCGAGGCCCGCAAAGACGCGGGTCGTGAGCGCGAAGACGGCGAAGGAGCTCGCCGAGATGCTGGAGTCCGTCGTGGACGACGAGCAGGGCACCGGCATCACGGCACGCATCCCCGGCTACCGGGTCGCGGGCAAGACGGGCACGGCCAACCGCGTGGATCCGGCCACCGGCAGGTACCGCGGCTACACCTCGTCGTTCGCCGGGTTCGCACCCGCCGACAACCCCCGCATCACCGTCTACTGCGCGATCCAGAACGCCACCAAGGGCAGCTACTTCGGCGGCCAGATCTGCGGCCCGATCTACAAGCAGGTCATGGAGTTCGCTCTCAAGACCCTCCAGGTGCCGCCGACCGGGGCGCAGTCCGCGAACCTGCCCGTCGACTTCAAGCCGTGACCGGCACCGTGATCCGCACCACCGGACAGACCGACCAGGAACCAGCCCCGTGACAACGATCACCCCGGACCCCGGGAACCGCACCCCGCTCGAGCCCTCGCTTCGCTCGCAGGCGGGTACGCCCGGTACGCTCACCGCCGTGCCACACGCTGATCAGTCCCAAACCACCCAGAAGGGCGCTTCCGTGACCTATCCGGGACCGCCGCGACCGGTTCACGTCTCCGCCACACCCCTCGCGGAGCTCGCCGGTCGGCTGGGTGCCGAGCAGCCGGAGACCCCGCAGAGCGCCGTCGAGGTCATGGGCATCACCCACGACTCGCGCGCCGTGCGCCCCGGCGATCTGTACGCCGCCCTGCCCGGGGCCCGCGCGCACGGCGCCGACTTCGTCACGCAGGCGGTCGGCCTCGGTGCCGTCGCCGTGCTGACCGACCCGACGGGCGCCGCGCGGGCCGCCGCGACCGGCCTGCCGGTCCTGGTCGTCGACGACCCGCGCGGGCGGATGGGCGAGCTGGCGGCCACCATCTACGGCCACCCCGGCCACGACCTGCTCCAGATCGGCATCACCGGCACCTCCGGCAAGACCACCACCGCCTACCTCGTCGAGGGCGGCCTGAAGACGGCCAGGTCCACCGGACTGATCGGCACGGTCGAGATGCGCATCGGCGACGAGCGCATCAAGTCCGAGCGCACCACCCCCGAAGCCACCGACCTCCAGGCCCTGTTCGCGGTCATGCGCGAACGCGGCGTCGAGGCGGTCGCCATGGAGGTCTCCAGCCACGCCCTGGTCCTCGGCCGTATCGACGGCTGCGTCTTCGACATCGGCGTCTTCACCAACCTCAGCCCGGAACACATGGAGTTCCACTCCGACATGGAGGACTACTACCGGGCCAAGGCACAGCTGTTCACGCCGAAACGCAGCAAACTCGGGGTGATCAACCACGACGACGAGTACGGGCGGCGGCTCGCCCGGGAGGCCACGGTCCCCGTCGTCACCTTCTCCGCCGAGGGCCACCCCGACGCCGACTGGCGCGCCGAGGACGTCCAGGTCGGCCCGATGGACTCGACGTTCACCGTGATCGGCCCCGAGGGGCAGCGGATCGCCGCCAAGTCGCCGCTGCCGGGCCCCTTCAACGTCGCCAACACCCTCGCCGCGATCGTCGCCCTCGCCGCCGCCGGCCTCGATCCGCAGGCCGCCGCCGACGGCATCGCCGCCGTAGCGGGCGTGCCGGGGCGGCTGGAGCGCGTGGACGCCGGACAGCCGTACCTCGCGGTCGTCGACTACGCCCACAAGACCGACGCCGTCGAGTCGGTGCTGCGCGCCCTGCGCAAGGTCACCAAGGGCCGCCTGCACGTCGTGCTCGGCTGCGGCGGCGACCGTGACACGACCAAGCGCGCGCCGATGGGCGCCGCCGCGGCCCGGCTCGCCGACACGGCCGTACTGACCTCCGACAACCCCCGCTCCGAGGACCCCCTCGCGATCCTCGCCACCATGCTCCAGGGCGCGGCGTCCGTACCCGTGCACGAGCGCGGCGAGGTGCTCCTCTTCGAGGACCGGGCCGCCGCGATCGCCGCCGCCGTCGCCCGCGCGCAACCCGGTGACACCGTGCTGGTCGCGGGCAAGGGCCACGAGCAGGGCCAGGACATCGCCGGAGTGGTCCGTCCCTTCGACGACCGCCAGGTGCTTCGCGAAGCTATCCAGAAGACCCAGGGATGAACTTGTGATCGCCCTCTCTCTCGCCGAGATCGCAGCAGTCGTCGGCGGGCAGACGCACGACATACCGGATCCGTCCGTCCAGGTCACCGGACCCGTCGTCCGGGACTCCCGGGAGGTGGAGACCGGCAGCCTCTTCGTCGCCTTCGTCGGGGAGCGCGTGGACGGCCACGACTTCGCGCAGGCGGTCGTGGAAGCGGGCGCGGTCGCCGTGCTGGCGTCGCGCCCCGTCGGCGTGCCCGCGATCGTCGTCGAGGACGTCCGGAGCGCCCTCGGCGCCCTCGCCCGCCACGTCGTACAACGGCTCGGCGCGACCCTCGTGGCCCTCACCGGCTCCGCGGGCAAGACCAGCACCAAGGACCTCATCGCCCAGGTGCTCCAGCGCAAGGCGCCGACCGTGTTCACGCCCGGCTCCCTCAACAACGAGATCGGGCTGCCGCTCACCGCGCTCACCGCCACCGAGGAGACGCAGTTCCTCGTGCTGGAGATGGGCGCCCGCGGCATCGGCCACATCCGCTACCTCACCGATCTGACCCCGCCCAGGGTCGGCGTCGTGCTCAACGTCGGCACCGCCCACATCGGCGAGTTCGGCGGCCGGGAGCAGATCGCCCAGGCGAAGGGCGAACTCGTCGAGGGCCTGCCCCCGGCGGACGAGGGCGGTGCCGCGATCCTCAACGCCGACGACCCGTTGGTACGGGCCATGGCCTCCCGTACGAAGGCGAAGGTGATCCTTTTCGGTGAGTCCGGCGAAGCGGACGTACGTGCCGAGAACGTGAGACTCACGGACAGCGGACAGCCCTCGTTCAGGCTTCACACACCCTCCGGTGCAAACGATGTGACCATGCGCCTGTACGGTGAGCACCACGTGTCGAACGCGCTCGCCGCGGCCGCCGTCGCCCATGAGCTGGGCATGTCCGCGGAAGAGATCGCCACCGCGCTCTCCGAGGCGGGCTCCCTCTCCCGCTGGCGCATGGAGGTCACCGAGCGCCCGGACGGCGTGACGGTCGTCAACGACGCCTACAACGCCAACCCCGAGTCCATGCGGGCCGCCCTGCGCGCGCTGGCGGCCATGGGCAAGGGACGGCGGACCTGGGCGGTGCTCGGCAAGATGGCCGAGCTCGGGGACGAGGCGCTCGCCGAGCACGACGCGGTGGGACGGCTCGCCGTCCGGCTCAACGTCAGCAAGCTCGTCGCGGTCGGGGGCAGGGAAGCGTCCTGGCTGCAACTGGGCGCATATAACGAGGGTTCGTGGGGTGAGGAGTCGGTGCACGTGTCCGACGCACAGGCGGCGATCGACCTGTTGCGCAGCGAGTTGCGCCCGGGGGACGTCGTACTCGTGAAGGCGTCCCGTTCGGTCGGGCTCGAGAGCGTCGCCCAGGCGCTGCTCGAGACCGGTGCCGAGGGTGAGGTTGCCGCCCGATGATGAAGCAGATCCTGTTCGCAGGTGTCATTGGCCTCTTCCTGACCCTGATCGGCACCCCGCTGCTGATCAAACTCCTCGCCCGCAAGGGCTACGGCCAGTACATCCGCGACGACGGCCCGCGCGAGCACCACAGCAAGCGCGGTACGCCGACCATGGGCGGCATCGCCTTCATCCTGGCGACGATCGCCGCGTACTTCCTGTCCAAGGTCATCACCGGCTACGCGCCGACGTACTCGGGCCTGCTGGTCCTCGGCCTGATGGCGGGCATGGGCCTGGTCGGCTTCCTGGACGACTACATCAAGATCGTCAAGCGCCGCTCGCTGGGTCTGCGCGCCAAGGCGAAGATGGCCGGCCAGCTGATCGTCGGCATCGCCTTCGCGGTGCTGTCGCTGCAGTTCGCCGACAATCGCGGCAACACCCCCGCCTCCACGAAGTTGTCGTTCATCACGGACTTCGGCTGGACGATCGGCCCGGTGCTGTTCGTGGTCTGGGCGCTGTTCATGATCCTCGCGATGTCGAACGGCGTGAACCTCACCGACGGTCTGGACGGCCTCGCCACCGGCGCCTCCGTGCTGGTCTTCGGCGCCTACACCTTCATCGGCGTCTGGCAGTTCCAGGAGTCCTGCGCCAACGCGCAGACCCTGACCAACCCCAACGCCTGCTACGAGGTCCGCGACCCGCTCGACCTCGCGGTCGTCGCCTCCGCGCTGATGGGCGCCTGCCTCGGCTTCCTGTGGTGGAACACCTCGCCCGCCAAGATCTTCATGGGCGACACCGGTTCGCTCGCCCTCGGCGGTGTGCTCGCGGGCCTGGCGATCTGCTCCCGCACCGAGCTGCTGCTTGCGCTGCTCGGCGGCCTGTTCGTCCTCATCACCATGTCGGTCGTCATCCAGGTCGGCTCCTTCCGGCTCACCGGCAAGCGCGTCTTCCGGATGGCGCCACTCCAGCACCACTTCGAACTCAAGGGCTGGTCCGAAGTGCTCGTCGTGGTCCGCTTCTGGATCATTCAGGGCATCTGTGTGATCGTCGGACTGGGCCTCTTCTACGCGGGATGGGCAGCAGACAAGTGACCTCCTCGGCGCCTTCGGAATTCCAGGGCAAGCACGTCACCGTCGCCGGGCTCGGCGTCTCCGGTGTCCCGGCGGCCAAGGTCCTGCACGGCCTCGGCGCGCACGTCACCGTCGTCAACGACGGCGACGACGAGCGGGCGCGGGCGCAGGCGGCCGAGCTGGAGGCCCTGGGGATCACCGTGCGCCTCGGCGACGGCGACACCCTGCCCGAGGGCACCGAGCTCATCGTCACCGCCCCCGGCTGGAAGCCGGACAAGCCGCTGTTCGCCGCCGCCGACAAGGCGGGCGTCCCCGTCTGGGGCGACGTGGAACTGGCCTGGCGGCTGCGCGGCCCCGACGCTCCCCCCTGGCTGGCCGTCACGGGCACCAACGGCAAGACCACCACCGTGCAGATGCTTGCCTCCATCCTGAAGGCGGCGGGCCTGCGCACGGCCGCCGTCGGCAACATCGGTGTCTCGCTGCTGGACGTCGTGCTCGGCGAGGAGCCCTACGACGTCCTGGCCGTCGAGCTCTCCAGCTACCAGCTGCACTGGGCGCCCTCCCTGCGGGCGCATTCGGCGGCGGTGCTCAATCTGGCGCCCGACCACCTCGACTGGCACGGCTCCATGGAGGCCTACGCCGCCGACAAGGGCCGTATCTACGAGGGCAATCGGGTCGCCTGCGTCTACAACGTCGCCGACAAGGCCACCGAGGACCTGGTGCGCGAGGCGGACGTCGAGGAGGGCTGCCGGGCCATCGGCTTCACCCTCGGCACGCCCGCGCCGTCCGAACTCGGCGTCGTGGACGGCATCCTGGTCGACCGCGCCTTCGTCGAGAACCGGCAGAAGAACGCCCAGGAGCTCGCCGAGGTCTCCGACGTCAACCCGCCGGCGCCGCACAACATCGCCAACGCCCTTGCCGCGGCGGCCCTCGCCCGCGCCTTCGGGGTGCCCGCCAAGGCCGTACGGGACGGACTGCGGGCCTTCACCCCGGACGCCCACCGCATCGCGCACGTGGCCGACGTGGACGGCGTCGCGTACGTCGACGACTCCAAGGCCACCAACACCCACGCCGCCGAAGCCTCGTTGGCATCGTACGAGTCGATCGTGTGGATCGCGGGCGGTCTGGCGAAGGGGGCCACCTTCGACGAGCTGGTCGCGAAGTCGGCAAAGCGACTTCGCGGTGTCGTCCTCATCGGTGCCGATCGCGCGCTCATCCGTGAAGCCCTCGCGCGACACGCCCCCGAAGTCCCCGTCGTCGACCTCGACCGGACCGACACTGGGGCGATGCTCCAGGCTGTCCAGGAGGCGAAGCGGCTCGCACAGCCCGGCGACACCGTGCTGCTGGCCCCGGCCTGCGCCTCCATGGACATGTTCGCCAACTACAACAGGCGCGGTGACGCGTTCGCTCAGGCGGTTCGCGAACTCGGCGCCTGACCCGGCCGCCTGCCGGGCGACCTTGGGAGGGACGCGTGGGACGCGCGCACCGAGTCACACACTCGCGGCCGACGTACGGCGGAGGCGCCGATGCCCGGTAGCCGTACCGGCCGGCCGCCCGTCCAGCGGGCCGTTGGCCGGCCCGCGGCTCCCGGGGCGCCGCGCGGCAACTCCGTACGCCGCCTGGTCATGCGTGCCCGCCGTGCCTGGGACCGGCCGCTGACGGCGTACTACCTGATCCTCGGCGGCAGCCTGCTGATCACCGTGCTGGGCCTGGTGATGGTCTACTCGGCCTCCCAGATCACGGCGCTGCAGATGGCGCTGCCGGGGTCGTACTTCTTCCGCAAGCAGCTCCTGGCGGCCGTGATCGGAGCCGGGCTGCTGTTCGCCGCGTCCCGCATGCCGGTCAGGCTGCACCGGGCGCTGGCCTACCCGATCCTGGCGGGCGCTGTGTTCCTGATGGCGCTGGTACAGGTGCCCGGGATAGGGACGGCGGTCAACGGCAACCAGAACTGGATCTCGCTGGGCGGCTCCTTCCAGATCCAGCCCAGCGAGATCGGCAAGCTGGCGCTGGTGCTGTGGGGCGCCGACCTGATCGCGCGCAAGCAGGAAAAGAAGCTGCTGACGCAGTGGAAGCACATGCTGGTGCCGCTCGTGCCGGTCGCCTTCATACTGCTCGGTCTGATCATGCTCGGCGGCGACATGGGGACGGCGATCATCCTCACCGCGATCCTGTTCGGCCTGCTGTGGCTGGCGGGCGCGCCCACGCGGCTGTTCGTGAGCGTGCTGTCGATCGCGGGCGCGATCGGTGTGATCCTCATCAAGACCAGCCCGAACCGGATGGACCGGCTCGCCTGCATCGGCGCCACCGACCTGGGGCCGGGCGGGACCTGCTGGCAGGCGGTGCACGGCATCTACGCCCTCGCCTCCGGCGGACTCTTCGGCTCCGGACTCGGCGCGAGTGTGGAAAAATGGGGTCAACTCCCTGAAGCGCACACCGACTTCATCTTCGCCGTGACCGGTGAGGAACTGGGCCTCGCGGGGACGCTGTCGGTGCTCGCCCTGTTCGCGGCTCTAGGCTATGCGGGTATCCGCGTGGCCGGACGCACGGAGGACCCCTTCGTGAGGTATGCCGCGGGAGGCGTGACCACCTGGATCACCGCGCAGGCGGTGATCAACATCGGTGCGGTGCTCGGTCTGCTGCCGATCGCCGGCGTCCCGCTCCCGCTGTTCTCCTACGGGGGATCCGCCCTGCTGCCGACCATGTTCGCCATCGGGCTGATGATCGCCTTCGCGCGGGACGAGCCCGCTGCGCGGGCGGCGCTTGCGATGCGGCAACCTCGCTTTGGTAGAAAGCGGGCGGGAGGCTCTGCATTCGATCGGAGGTCCGATCGAGGGTCTCGGAGATGGAACACGATGCGACGGCGTGCCTCGGCGGCGCGTTCGTCCGGAGAGCGGTGAATTTCGGTGCATGTCGTACTCGCCGGCGGAGGAACCGCGGGCCACATCGAGCCCGCGCTCGCCCTCGCGGACGCCCTGCGCAGGCAGGACCCGACCGTGGGGATCACGGCCCTGGGCACGGAGCGCGGCCTCGAGACACGTCTCGTACCCGAGCGTGGCTACGAACTCGCGCTGATCCCCGCCGTACCCCTGCCACGCAAGCCGACCCCCGAGCTGATCACCGTCCCGGGCCGGCTGCGCGGCACGATCAGGGCGACCGAGCAGATCCTTGAGCGCACCAAGGCGGACGTCGTCGTCGGCTTCGGCGGCTACGTCGCCCTGCCCGGCTACCTGGCCGCCAAGCGGCTCGGCGTGCCGATCGTCATCCACGAGGCGAACGCCCGCCCGGGCCTGGCCAACAAGATCGGTTCGCGGTACGCCGCCCAGGTCGCCGTCTCCACGCCGGACAGCAAGCTGCGGAACGCCCGCTACATCGGCATCCCGCTGCGCCGGTCCATCGCCACCCTCGACCGGGCCGCCATGCGCCCCCAGGCCCGCGCGATGTTCGGGCTCGACCCGAACCTGCCGACGCTGCTGGTCTCCGGCGGCTCGCAGGGCGCCCGCCGCCTCAACGAGGTCGTTCAGCAGGTCGCCCCCTACCTCCAGCAGGCCGGGATCCAGATCCTGCACGCGGTCGGTCCGAAGAACGAACTGCCGCAGGTGCACCAGATGCCGGGAATGCCCCCCTATGTCCCGGTAAGTTACCTGGACCGGATGGACCTCGCGTACGCCGCGGCCGACATGATGCTCTGCCGCGCGGGCGCGATGACCGTCGCCGAACTCTCCGCCGTCGGGCTCCCGGCCGCCTACGTCCCGCTGCCCATCGGCAACGGCGAACAGCGGCTGAACGCCCAACCGGTGGTCAAGGCGGGCGGCGGACTGCTGGTCGACGACGCGGAACTCACGCCGGAATGGGTGCAGCAGAACGTCCTGCCCGTGCTCGCCGATCCGCACCGGCTGTACCAGATGTCCCGCGCCGCCAGCGAGTTCGGCCGCCGGGACGCCGACGACCTGCTCGTCGGCATGGTGTACGAGGCGATCGCCTCGCACCGTTAGGACCATATGCACGGAGGGCAGAGAGCGTGGCCGGACCGACGACCGCCGAGCGCGGTGAGCGGCAGCAGGAGTCGTCCGGCCCGCCTCCGGCCCGTCGGCTGAGGCTGCCCCGCCTTCGTACGATCGTCATCCTGGCGGCCGTCGCGCTGCTCCTCGGTGCCGGTTCCCTCTGGCTGCTGTACGGCTCGCCGTGGACGCGCGTGGAGCGCGTATCCGTCTCCGGGGCACGGGTCTTGACGCCCGCGCAGGTGCGCGCGGCCGCCGAGGTACCGGTCGGGGCGCCGCTGATTTCTGTCGACACCGATGCGATCGCGGCACGCCTGCGCCATGAATTGCCCCGAATTGACTCGGTTGACGTCGTTCGCTCTTGGCCCCATGGAATCGGCCTGAAAGTGGTCGAGCGCACTCCGGTTCTGGTGGAGAAAAAGGGCGGAAACTTCATCGAAGTGGACGACGCCGGTGTCCGATTCGCCGTGGTTTCGCGGGCTCCGAAAGGCGTACCCGTCCTGGAATTGTCCCTCTCTCGCGCAAGCTCGGCGGCCGCGAGCCTGCGGCGCTTCGGCGAGAGCCGGCTCGTGCGCGAGGCGGTCACGGTCGCCGGGCGGATTCCGGCCGAGGTCGCGCGCGAGACCCGGGTCGTCAAGGTCCGTACCTACGACGACATCTCGCTGGAGTTGAACGACGGGCGCACCGTGGCGTGGGGCAGCAGCGAGAAGAGCGGCGAGAAGGCGCGCACGCTCACCGCCCTGATGAAAGCCGCGCGCGGCGCGCGGCACTTCGACGTCAGCGTTCCCACCGCGCCTGCGTCATCAGGGAGTTGACGCACATCCGCGCAGGCCAGCACCCTGGTTGGGCACCGCTATGCCTGATCACATAGGGTGAAAAGAAAAACGGGAGGTTCGGCGTGTTCGTTGAACGTGCGCCACTTGTCGACTTAGTGTCCTGTTCGGAAGAGTCCAGGGAACAGGCACACTGGTAACCCTAAACTTCAGGGTTAGGGTTCGGGTCGGCGTTCGGACCGTCCCATTCGGCATCAGTCGTCGGATCGCGGCGCAACCGCGAGGCGGCGACACGTAACTCGAGGCGAGAGGCCTTCGACGTGGCAGCACCGCAGAACTACCTCGCAGTCATCAAAGTCATCGGTGTCGGCGGCGGTGGTGTCAATGCCATCAACCGGATGATCGAGGTCGGTCTCAAGGGCGTCGAGTTCATCGCCATCAACACCGACGCACAGGCGCTGTTGATGAGCGACGCCGACGTCAAACTCGACGTCGGCCGCGAACTCACCCGCGGACTCGGCGCCGGAGCCAACCCGGCCGTCGGCCGCAAGGCCGCCGAGGACCACCGTGAGGAGATCGAGGAGGTCCTCAAGGGGGCCGACATGGTCTTCGTGACGGCCGGTGAAGGCGGCGGCACCGGCACCGGCGGCGCGCCCGTCGTGGCCAACATCGCGCGCTCGCTGGGTGCCCTCACCATCGGCGTGGTCACGCGCCCGTTCACCTTCGAGGGACGGCGCCGCGCCAACCAGGCCGAGGACGGCATCGCCGAGCTCCGTGAAGAGGTCGACACCCTCATCGTCATCCCCAACGACCGGCTGCTGTCCATCTCGGACCGCCAGGTCAGCGTGCTCGACGCGTTCAAGTCCGCGGACCAGGTGCTGCTGTCCGGTGTGCAGGGCATCACCGACCTCATCACCACCCCCGGCCTGATCAACCTCGACTTCGCCGACGTCAAGTCGGTCATGTCGGAGGCCGGTTCCGCCCTCATGGGCATCGGCTCGGCCCGCGGCGACGACCGCGCGGTGGCCGCGGCCGAGATGGCGATCTCCTCGCCGCTGCTCGAAGCCTCCATCGACGGCGCCCGGGGCGTGCTGCTGTCCATCTCCGGCGGCTCCGACCTCGGCCTGTTCGAGATCAACGAGGCCGCTCAGCTGGTCAGCGAGGCCGCCCACCCCGAGGCCAACATCATCTTCGGCGCGGTCATCGACGACGCCCTCGGCGACGAGGTCCGGGTCACCGTGATCGCGGCCGGCTTCGACGGCGGCCAGCCGCCCGCCCGGCGGGACAACGTCCTCGGCTCGTCCTCGGTCAAGCGCGAGGAGCCGACCCCGGTACGGCAGCAGCCCGAGAGCCGTCCGACCTTCGGCTCGCTCGGCAGCGTGAAGCCGAAGGAGGAGCCGGAGCCCGCCGCTCCGGCGCCGGTGAAAGACCTCCCGGCCGCCGCCCCGCCGGTCCCGCCGTCGCGGACCTACACGGACAGCGCGGCCGAGGAGCTGGACGTACCGGACTTCCTCAAGTGATAGGACAGCACGACACCGTGAACGGCGCGCACTTCGCTTTCACCGACCGGTGGGGCGGGGTGAGCGCCGTTCCGTACGAGGAGCTCAATCTGGGCGGCGCGGTCGGCGACGACCCCGACGCCGTACGCACCAACCGCGAACTGGCTGCCAAGTCGCTCGGACTCGACCCGGCCCTGGTGGTCTGGATGAACCAGGTGCACGGGGCGGACGTGGCGGTGGTGGACGGGCCGTGGGGCTCCTCCGCCGAGATCCCGTCGGTCGACGCGGTCGTCACCGCCCGCCGCGGACTCGCCCTCGCCGTGCTCACCGCCGACTGCACGCCGGTGCTGCTCGCCGACCCCGTCGCCCGGATCGCCGCCGCGGCCCACGCCGGACGGCCCGGCATGGTCGCCGGGGTCGTCCCCGCCGCCGTACGGGCCATGGTGGAGCTCGGCGCCGAGCCGGCCCGGATCGTCGCCCGCACCGGGCCCGCCGTCTGCGGGCGGTGCTACGAGGTGCCGGAGGCGATGCGCGCCGAGGTGGCCGCCGCAGAGCCGGCGGCGCACTCCGAGACGAGTTGGGGCACGCCGGCGGTCGACGTGAGCGCCGGCGTGCACGCGCAGCTGAAGCGGCTCGGGGTGCATGACCGGGAGCAGTCGCCTGTGTGCACGCTGGAGTCGGGCGACCACTTCTCGTACCGCCGCGATCGCACCACCGGGCGGCTCGCGGGCTATGTCTGGCTGGACTGATGGGGCATGACGGAACGTAAGGAACAACTCGCCGGAAACCTGGCGAAGGTGGAGGAACGCATCGCCGCCGCCTGCGCGGCCGCGGGCCGCCCGCGGGAGGAGGTGACCCTTATCGTGGTCACCAAGACCTACCCGGCGTCGGATGTGCGGATCCTGTCGGAACTCGGTGTGCGTCACGTCGCCGAGAACCGCGACCAGGAGGCGGCGCCCAAGGCCGCCGAATGCGCGGATCTGCCCATTACTTGGCATTTTGTTGGTCAACTTCAGACCAACAAGGTGCGATCTGTGGTCGGTTACGCGGATGTCGTGCAGTCCGTCGACCGTTCCCGGCTCGTTGCGGCCCTGTCGAAGCAGGCCGTGCGGGCGGAGCGCGAAGTGGGATGCCTCATCCAGGTCGCGCTGGACGCGGGGGAGAGCAGACGGGGGGAGCGGGGAGGCGTGGCGCCCGACGGAATCGAAGAGTTGGCCGATCTCGTCGCCGAGGCTCCGGGGCTGCGGCTCGACGGGCTGATGACCGTCGCCCCGCTTACCGGAGAGTACGCGGGGCGCCAACAGGCGGCGTTCGAGCGGCTCATGGATTTGTCGACTGACCTGCGCCGAGCCCATCCGGCTGCAACCATGGTCTCGGCAGGAATGAGTGCGGACCTCGAACAGGCCGTGGCCGCCGGAGCGACACATGTGCGCGTCGGCACCGCGGTACTCGGAGTCCGCCCCAGGCTCGGGTAACGTCGCCAGGAAGTCGGACCACAGCAGAAAATATGGTCAATACCGCCGAAGGCGGCGCAACGACCTCGTGGATCGCGGGCACTTGGCAGTCGTCAGTCGATCCACCACAGAGCGGAGGACTCAGAGCATGGCCGGCGCGATGCGCAAGATGGCGGTCTACCTCGGCCTCGTGGAGGACGATGGGTACGACGGCCGGGGATTCGACCCCGATGACGACTTCGAACCCGAACTGGACCCGGAGCCCGAACGGGACCGCCGACGGCATGAGCCGTCGCACCAGTCGCACGGAACACATCAGCCCCAAAGGGACGAACCGGTGCGAATGGTGCAGCCTCCGGCGCCACGCGACCCGGTGTCCCATTCCGCTTCGCTCCCGGCGGAATCCGGGCGTCCGGCGCGCATCGCGCCCGTGGCATCCATCACACAAGAACGTCAGAGCCTGGAGAAGAACGCGCCGGTGATCATGCCCAAGGTCGTGTCGGAACGAGAGCCTTACCGGATCACCACGCTTCACCCCCGGACCTACAACGAGGCCCGTACCATCGGGGAACACTTCCGTGAAGGCACCCCGGTGATCATGAATCTTACTGAGATGGATGACACGGACGCGAAGCGACTTGTCGACTTTGCGGCCGGTTTGGTGTTTGGTCTTCACGGCAGTATCGAGCGGGTGACGCAGAAGGTGTTCCTGTTGTCGCCTGCTAACGTCGATGTCACGGCGGAGGACAAGGCCCGCATCGCAGAGGGCGGGTTCTTCAACCAGAGCTGAGACGCACCACCGGAAACGCACGGAACAGGGGAGAGGGAAGCACGGGTCATGAGCGTGTTCCTGGATGTGATCTACATCGCGCTGATGTGCTTCCTCATCGTGCTCATCTTCCGGTTGGTCATGGACTACGTCTTCCAGTTCGCCCGCTCGTGGCAACCCGGCAAGGCGATGGTGGTCATTCTCGAGGCCACCTACACTGTCACCGATCCACCGCTGAAGCTTCTGCGGCGGTTCATCCCGCCGCTGCGTCTCGGGGGCGTGGCGCTCGACCTGTCCTTCTTCGTGCTGATGATCATCGTCTACATCCTGATCTCGATCGTGAGCCGGCTGTGAGCGATGTGAACTACGGTCTTGCCGAATGCCGACGACTACGTTGAGGTGAAGAGATGCCGTTGACCCCCGAGGACGTGCGGAACAAGCAGTTCACGACCGTCCGCCTCCGAGAAGGCTATGACGAGGACGAGGTCGATGCCTTCCTCGACGAGGTCGAAGCCGAGCTGACCCGCCTGCTCCGCGAGAACGAGGACCTGCGCGCCAAACTGGCCGCGGCCACGCGCGCGGCCGCGCAGAACCAGCAGAACATGCGCAAGCCCCCGGAGGGCCAGGACCAGCAGCACCCGCAGCACCAGCAGCAGGGCATGCGAGGACCGGGCGCTCCGGTACCCGCCGGCATATCGGGCCCGCCGCAGCAGCAGATGGGCGGCCCCATGGGTGGCCCGCCCCAGCTGCCGAGCGGTGCCCCGCAGCTGCCCGCCGGCCCCGGCGGTCAGGGCCCGCAGGGTCCGGGCCAGATGGGTCCGGGTCCGATGGGCCAGGGCCCGATGCAGGGCCAGATGGGTCCGGGCCCGATGGGCGGCCCCATGGGCGGCCCCGGTCCGATGGGTCAGGGCCCCGGCGGCGACAGCGCCGCGCGCGTGCTGTCGCTGGCTCAGCAGACCGCCGACCAGGCGATTGCGGAGGCCCGTTCCGAGGCCAACAAGATCGTCGGCGAGGCCCGCAGCCGTGCCGAGGGTCTCGAGCGTGACGCCCGCGCCAAGGCCGACGCGCTCGAGCGGGACGCGCAGGAGAAGCACCGTGTCGCGATGGGCTCCCTGGAGTCCGCCCGCGCCACGCTGGAGCGCAAGGTCGAGGACCTGCGCGGCTTCGAGCGCGAGTACCGCACGCGGCTGAAGTCGTACCTGGAGTCGCAGCTGCGCCAGCTGGAGACCCAGGCCGACGACTCGCTGGCCCCGCCGCGCACCCCGGCGACCGCGTCCCTGCCGCCGTCCCCGGCGCCCTCCATGGCCCCGGCCGGCGCGAGCGCCCCGTCGTACGGCGGCAACCAGACGATGGGCGGTGCCCCCAGCCCGTCCGGCCCGTCCTACGGCGGTCAGCAGCAGATGTCCCCGGCGATGACCCAGCCGATGGCGCCGGTGCGTCCGCAGGGCCCGTCGCCGATGGGTCAGGCTCCCTCGCCGATGCGCGGGTTCCTCATCGACGAGGACGACAACTGACGGCGGCGGCCTGACGGCCAGGAGTACGGCGTAGGCGTCGGCAGCGTTCAATGGGCGGGGCCCCGGGTTTCGATCCGGGGCCCCGCCCTTTTTACGCGGGTTGCGTGCGAGACGGGGTGCCCCGGCACCGGCAACGGCGAGGGCCCGGTCCCCCGAGGCGGGAGGCGGGGGCCGGGCCCTCGTACGTGCCGCTCTCTTACGCCTTGCGCAGGCGGAACGTCAGGGACAGGCCTTCGTCCGTGAACGGCTCGCCGTAGGTGTCGTCCGCCTCGCCTTGGGCGAAGTCCGTGGCGAGCACCTCGTCGGCGATCAGGCCGGCGTGCTCGGACAGGGCGGCGATGACCGCCGGGTCCGTGGACGTCCAGCGCAGGGCGATGCGGTCGGCGACGTCGAGACCGCTGTTCTTGCGGGCCTCCTGGATCAGGCGGATCGCGTCACGGGCCAGACCGGCCTGCCGCAGCTCCTCCGTGATCTCCAGGTCGAGGGCGACCGTCGCGCCCGCGTCGGAGGCCACCGACCAGCCCTCGCGCGGGGTTTCGGTGATGATCACCTCGTCGGGCGTGAGGGTGATGTTCTCGCCGTCGACCTCCACCGACGCCGTTCCCTCGCGCAGGGCCAGGGACAGTGCGGCCGCGTCAGCGTTCGCGATGGCCCTGGCGACGTCCTGGACCCGCTTGCCGAACCGCTTGCCCAGCGCACGGAAGTTGGCCTTGGCGGTCGTGTCGACCAGGGAGCCGCCCGCCTCGGAGAGGGACGCAAGCGACGAGACGTTCAGCTCCTCCGTGATCTGCGTGTGCAGCTCGGGGTCGAGGGAGTCGAAGCCCGCGGCCGCCACCAGCGCGCGGGAGAGCGGCTGCCGGGTCTTGACACCCGACTCCGCGCGCGTGGCACGGCCCAGCTCCACGAGCCGGCGCACCAGCACCATCTGCTGCGACAGCTCCGGGTCGATGGCGGACAGGTCCGCCTGAGGCCAGGACGCCAGGTGCACCGACTCCGGGGCGCCCGGGGTCACCGGCACGACCAGGTCCTGCCACACCCGCTCGGTGATGAACGGGGTGATCGGCGCCATCAGCTTGGTCACCGTCTCCAGGACCTCGTGCAGCGTGCGCAGCGCCGCCTTGTCGCCCTGCCAGAAACGGCGACGCGACCGGCGGACGTACCAGTTGGACAGGTCGTCGATGAACGCCGACAGCAGCTTGCCGGCGCGCTGGGTGTCGTAGCCCTCCAGGGCCTGCGTCACCTGGTCGGTCAGCGCGTGCAGCTCGCTCAGCAGCCAGCGGTCCAGCAGTGGGCGGTCGGCCGGGGCCGGGTCGGCCTCGCTCGGCGCCCAGTTCGACGTGCGCGCGTACAGGGCCTGGAAGGCGACCGTGTTCCAGTAGGTGAGGAGCGTCTTGCGGACGACCTCCTGGATGGTGCTGTGGCCCACGCGGCGTGCCGCCCAGGGCGAGCCGCCGGCCGCCATGAACCAGCGGACCGCGTCCGCGCCGTGCTGGTCCATGAGCGGGATCGGCTGAAGGATGTTGCCCAGGTGCTTGGACATCTTCCGGCCGTCCTCGGCGAGGATGTGGCCCAGGCACACGACGTTCTCGTACGACGACTTGTCGAACACCAGCGTGCCGACCGCCATCAGCGTGTAGAACCAGCCTCGGGTCTGGTCGATGGCCTCGCAGATGAACTGCGCCGGGTAGCGGGCCTCGAACAGCTCCTTGTTCTTGTACGGGTAGCCCCACTGCGCGAACGGCATCGAACCGGAGTCGTACCAGGCGTCGATCACCTCGGGCACGCGCGTGGCTGTCTTGCCGCAGCCGTCGTGGCGGCAGGCGAAGGTGACCTCGTCGATGTACGGGCGGTGCGGGTCGAGGCCCGACTGGTCGGTGCCGGTCAGCTCGGTCAGCTCCGCGAGCGAGCCGACGCAGGTGAGGTGGTCGTCCTCGCAGCGCCAGATCGGCAGCGGGGTGCCCCAGTAGCGGTTGCGGGACAGCGCCCAGTCGATGTTGTTGTTCAGCCAGTCGCCGTACCGGCCGTGCTTGACGGTCTCCGGGAACCAGTTGGTCTTCTCGTTCTCCTCGAGCAGGCGGTCCTTGATCGCCGTGGTGCGGATGTACCAGGACGGCTGCGCGTAGTAGAGGAGCGCGGTGTGGCAGCGCCAGCAGTGCGGGTAGCTGTGCTCGTACGGCAGGTGCTTGAAGAGCAGACCGCGGTCCTTGAGGTCCTCGGTGAGCTTCTCGTCCGCCTTCTTGAAGAAGACGCCGCCGATCAGCGGGACGTCCTCCTCGAACGTGCCGTCCGGGCGGACGGGGTTGACCACCGGCAGCCCGTAGGCGCGGCAGACCCTGAGGTCGTCCTCACCGAAGGCGGGGGACTGGTGGACCAGACCCGTACCGTCCTCGGTCGTGACGTACTCGGCGGTCACGACGAAGTGGGCGGGGGCTGGGAACTCCACGAGCTCGAACGGACGTTGATACGTCCAGCGCTCCATCTCGGCGCCCGTGAAGGTCTGGCCGGTGCTCTCCCAGCCCTCGCCGAGCGCCTTGCCGACGAGCGGCTCGGCGACGACGAGCTTCTCCTCGCCGTTCGTTGCGACGACGTAGGTGACCTCGGGGTGCGCGGCGACCGCGGTGTTGGACACCAGCGTCCAGGGGGTCGTCGTCCACACCAGGAGCGCGGCCTCGCCGGCGAGCGGACCGGAGGTGAGCGGGAAACGGACGTACACGGACGGGTCGACGACCGTCTCGTAGCCCTGCGCCAGTTCGTGGTCCGACAGGCCGGTGCCACAGCGCGGACACCAGGGGGCGACGCGGTGGTCCTGGACCAGCAGGCCCTTGTTGAAGATCTCCTTCAGCGACCACCAGACGGACTCCACGTACTCGGGGTCCATGGTCCAGTAGGCGTCGTCCAGGTCGACCCAGTAGCCCATGCGGGTCGTCAGCTCGGAGAAGGCGTCGGTGTGCCGGGTCACGGACTCGCGGCACTTGGCGTTGAACTCGGCGATGCCGTACGCCTCGATGTCCTGCTTGCCGGAGAAGCCGAGTTCCTTCTCCACCGCCAGCTCCACCGGGAGGCCGTGGCAGTCCCAGCCGGCCTTCCGCGCCACGTGGTAGCCGCGCATGGTGCGGAAGCGGGGGAAGACGTCCTTGAAGACGCGCGCCTCGATGTGGTGGGCCCCCGGCATGCCGTTGGCCGTGGGCGGGCCCTCGTAGAACACCCACTCGGGGCGGCCCTCGGACTGCTCCAGGCTCTTGGCAAAGATCTTCTGCTCGCGCCAGAAGTCGAGCACCGCGTGCTCGAGCGCGGGCAGGTCGACCTGGGCGGGCACCTGGCGGTACTGCGTCATCGATCTTCCTCCGGCGGACGTGCTGCCTTCCGTCGGAGGGACGAGAGCCTTCGTGCTGCCTACGCCGTGTGCGGCGCGCTCCCGCGGTACCACCCTCCTTGGCCCCCCGGTGCGCCGTACGCACCAGTGAGCCCCCTCATTGTGATCGCGATGCCGGTTCTACTGACCCCTGCCGTTTCGCTGAGGCGTTCTTCCGGCGGCTCCGGGGTGATCTTCACGTCGCGCTCGCCCCCGGGCTCACACCGTCCCCGGGTCGCTCTGGGCTGCGTACGCCGCTACTCGTCCCCATCCACGCTTTTCGCTCCGCCCAGTGTACGGCGCCGCGGGGACAGCGGCCGACCGGTTTTCGTACCGCGCGGGCAGGGGACCCGGCGGGGCGCGCGGTGACCCGAACGGCGAGGTACGCGTGTTCGGATCCTGGGATGCGCAGCTGGTCGGATTACCTGGCGAAGAGCTGGGCACAACGCATGCATGCCGGCCGAGCGGTACGCGCGAGGCGGGCGAATCGGGCGGCATGCCCCGTTGCCGCGGGACTGAAGTCGATTTATCGTCCCAGCACGATTCGCGAGCAAAATCACAATATGTGAAGGGGCCGCGGCCATGGTGGCGAAGAAGACCGCCGAGCAGTCGGCGTCCGGCAGGTCCAGGTGGGCCTCCGGCGGGGCGGCCAAGGACGTGAGCGGGAAGAAGAGCACGCAGAGGGGTGGCGCGGCCCGTGCCGCCAGGCCGGCGAAGACGGCGAAGCCGGTGAAGACGGCGGAGCCGGTGCGATCGGCTGCGGCGGGGGCTGCGACGGGGGCCAGCGGGGCGGACGGGACGGACGGGACGGATAGGACCGAGCGGGCGTCGACCGGGGCGTCGACCGCGAAGACGGCCGCGGAACCGGCCACGCGGTCGGATGCACCGACGGCGGCACGTGGGAAGACGGCCACTTCCGGGGGCGCGGCCGCGAAGGAGGCGGCCATGAAGAAGGCGGCCACAACGAGGACCACGGAGTCGGCCGGCGGGAAGAAGCCGGCGAAGAGGACGGCCACGGCAAAGGCCACGAAGGAGAAGGCCGAGGTCACGGCGAAGGCTGCGAAGGAGAAGGCGGCGGGCACGGCCAAGGCCGGCGGCGAGAAGGCGGCCGCGGCGCGGACCGGCGGCGCGAAGAAGGCCACGAAGAAGGCCACAGTGAACTCGGCGGCCGCGCAGGCGCCTCCGGCGGGAGCTGAGACGAAAACGGGCACGGGGAGGTCGCCCGCCAGGAAGACCTCGGCCAAGAGGGCTGCCGCGCAGGCGGCCACGGCAGAGGCGGCCGTCTCGGAGGCAGCCGGTGGGGCGGCGGCTCCCAAGGCGGCCGGCAGGAAAGCCGCCACCAAGAGGAAGGCGACCGCTGCGAGGGCCGCCCCTTCCAAGAAGGCGGTCGAGGAGGCGCCCGAGCGACCGGCAGCCGAGCAGAAGGCGCCCGAGCGACCGGCGGCGGCCGAGGCCCCGGCGCAGACGGAGGTCGGCGGGAAGGCGGCGGCGAAGAAGGCCGGCGCGAAGAAGGCCGGCGCGAAGAAGGCCGCGGCAAAGGAGACCGCAGCCAAGGATGCCGCGGCGGAGCAGGGCGCAGCGAAAAAGACCGCCACCAAGGACACCGCGGCCACGGAGGCCGTCGGCAAGGCAGCCGTCGCCAAGAAGGCGGCCGCCAAGAGGACCGCAGACGAAGGCGCCGCAGGCGAGGGCGGTGCCGGCGAAGGTGGGGCCGCGGAGGGAGTTTCTGCGCAAGTGCGTTCCCCGGAGGGTGTCTCTGGGCAGGGTGCTTCCGTGCCGAGTGCCTCCGCGAAGAGTGCGGCCAAGAAGAGCACGGCCAAGAAGGTGGGCGCGGCCCAGGCCGCGAAGCAGACGGGAGCCACGACGGTGGTTGCGAAGAAGACTCCTGGCACGGCCGCGGCGACGCAGACCGCCGTCCCCAAGGCATGGGTCGGAACGGCCGAGCCCGGAGAACTCGCGGTGCGCCCGGGGGAGGACCCCTGGACCCCGGAAGAGGTCGCGGAGGCCCGCGCGGGGCTGCAGTCCGAGATGGAGCGGCTGCGCGCCGAGATCACCTCGTCCGAGGAGTGGCTGGCCGGCCTGATGCGGGACTCGGGGGACGGCGCGGGCGACGACCAGGCCGACACCGGCACGAAGAACATCGCGCGCGAGCACGAGATGGCGCTCACCGCCAACGCGCGCGAGATGCTCACCCAGACGGAGCGTGCCCTGGAGCGGCTGGACGCGGGCACCTACGGCCTGTGCGAGAACTGCGGCAAGCCCATCGGCAAGGCACGCATGCAGGCCTTCCCGCGGGCCACCCTGTGCGTGGAGTGCAAGCAGAAGCAGGAACGCCGGTACTGACCGACCCCTCGTTACGCCTCCTGAGCACATGGGTCCGGGGAGGCGTGCCGTAGTCTCGTCCTCAGTCAGGCACCTAGGTTGAGGGACTCACGTGGCAGAGGCGGAGCGCATCATCGGTATGCCGGACACCCCGGACGCGGCACGGGCCGGGCAGGAGCGGCCCGGCGAGAACGCGGCGCCGCGCGAGCGGTCCGGCGCCGAGGGGGCCGAGGCTCCCGTCGGCGGGTCCGGCACCGGCGGAACGACGGCAGCGGGCGGGGCGGACGACGTGACCGGCACGTCGGCCGCGCCCCGCGCAGGTGGCCGTCAGGCCCCGGCCGAGCGGCCCCGGGGCAAGCGCCGGATCGCCGTGCTGTTCGCGGTCGCGGCCTTCGCGTACGCCCTCGACCTGATCAGCAAGATGATCGTGGTCGCCCGCCTGGAGCACCACGCGCCGATCGAGATCATCGGGGACTGGCTGAAGTTCGAGGCCATCCGCAACGCGGGCGCGGCCTTCGGCTTCGGCGAGGCCTTCACCGTGATCTTCACGGTGATCGCGGCCGCCGTGATCGTGGTGATCGCCCGCCTCGCGCGCAAGCTGTACAGCCTGCCCTGGGCGATCGCGCTCGGCCTGCTGCTCGGCGGCGCGCTGGGCAACCTCACCGACCGCATCTTCCGCTCGCCGGGCGTCTTCGAGGGTGCGGTCGTCGACTTCATCGCCCCCAAGCACTTCGCCGTGTTCAACCTCGCCGACTCGGCGATCGTCTGCGGCGGCATCCTGATCGTGCTGCTGTCCTTCCGCGGCCTCGACCCGGACGGCACCATCCACAAGGACTGAAGCCGGCCCTGCCGACCGTCCACCAGGGCGGAGGCCGGCCCCTGACCGTCCACGACGGCCGCCGCCGGACCTGACCGTACGGCCGCCGCCGGTCCTGAGCGTAAGGAGCACCTGGGGGGCGGAGCCCGACGTGCTGGCCGACCGGCTCCTGACCGACCTGCTCACCATTTCGGGCGCACGCGACGACACCGTCCCCGTCGTCGTCCGCCTGTAGGGACGAGCGCCGACGGGGCGCGCCGGCAGCCGGCTCGTGCTCGTCGCCCCCGTGCGGAAGGGCGTACGACGGGCGGGCGTACGGGGCTGTCGGACCCGTCCGGCATACTCGACGGGTGAGCACGATTCCCGAGATCCGTACCCTGCCCGTGCCCGACGGCCTGGAGGGCGAGCGCGTCGACGCCGCCATCTCCCGCATGTTCGGCTTCTCCCGTACGAAGGCGGCGGAGCTGGCCGCCGCGGGCAAGGTGCTGGTCGACGGCACGGTGGTCGGCAAGTCGGAGCGCGTGCGCGGCGGCGCCTGGCTCGAGGTCGAGATGCCGCAGGCGCCCGCGCCGGTGCAGGTGGTCGCCGAGCCGGTCGAGGGCATGGAGATCGTGCACGACGACGATGACGTGGTCGTGATCGTCAAGCCGGTCGGCGTGGCCGCGCACCCGTCGCCGGGCTGGACCGGCCCGACGGTGATCGGCGGCCTCGCCGCGGCCGGCTACCGGATCTCGACCTCGGGCGCCGCCGAGCGCCAGGGCATCGTGCACCGCCTCGACGTCGGCACGTCCGGCCTGATGGTGGTCGCCAAGTCCGAGTACGCGTACACGTCGCTCAAGCGCCAGTTCAAGGAGCGCACGGTCGACAAGCGCTACCACACCCTCGTGCAGGGCCACCCCGACCCGACCAGCGGCACCATCGACGCGCCCATCGGCCGCCACCCCACCCACGACTACAAGTGGGCGGTCACGGCCGACGGCAAGCCCTCGGTGACCCACTACGACCTGATCGAGGCCTTCCGCGCGGCCTCCCTGCTCGACGTGAAGCTGGAGACCGGGCGCACCCACCAGATCCGCGTCCACATGGCCGCCCACCGGCACCCCTGCGTCGGTGACCTGACCTACGGCGCCGACCCGACGCTCGCCAAGCGGCTCGGCCTGACCCGCCAGTGGCTGCACGCCGTGCGGCTGGGCTTCGAGCACCCTGGCGACGGACAGTGGGTGGAGTTCACCAGCGACTACCCGGAGGACCTGCAGAAGGCCCTGGACCAGGTCCGCGAGGAGACCTACGCGTGAGCGCCCCGTCGTACACCGTGCGCGTCGCCGAGGACCCCGCCGACCGCGAGGCGTGCTTCGCGGTGCGCAAGGAGGTCTTCGTCGGCGAGCAGGGGGTCCCCGAGGAGATCGAGTACGACGCGTACGACGCCGTCGCCCTGCACGTGCACGCCGTCCGGGAGGACGGGGTGCCACTGGGCACCGGCCGGCTGTTGTACGGCGAGGCGGCCGCGGCCAAGACGGGCGGGGACCCGGCAGTGGGCTCCCTGGGGCGGCTCGCTCTCGCCAAGGAGGCCCGCGGGCGGGGCGTCGGCGTGGCCCTGGTGCGGGCCATCGAGGACGCGGCACGCGCGCGTGGACTGGCGGCGGTGGACCTGCACGCGCAGACGCACGCGCTGGGCTTCTACGAGCGGCTGGGGTACGAGGCGTACGGGCCGGAGTTCCTGGACGCGGGCATCCCGCACCGGGCGATGCGGCGCGCTCTGTAGCCCGCGGTGCCGGAAAGGCCGGTGAGAAGGTGACGTGGCAGGCTTGAAGTCCGCCGTGTGAATGTCGGACCTTCCGGAGCGCCGACCGTGGATCAGTTGGCCCTGCTGTTCGTGGTGTTGCTCGGGGCCGTGGTGAGTGTGTCCGTCGGGGACCGGCTGGGGCTGCCGGCGCCGGTGCTGATGACACTGTTGGGGATCCTGCTCGCGGTGCTCGACTTCGTGCCGAACGTGACCATCGCGCCCGACCTGATCCTGCCCGCCCTGCTGCCGCCGCTGCTGTACGCCGCCGTACGGCGCACGTCCTGGCGGCAGTTCACCGCCAACAAACGGCCGATCTTCCTGCTGGCCGTGGCGCTGGTGTTCGTCACCACCGTGTGCGTCGCCGTCGTCGCCCACACCATCGTGCCCGGGCTGCCGATCGCCGCCGCCGTGGCGCTCGGCGCGATGGTCGCCCCGCCCGACCCGGTCGCGGCGACCGCGGTCGCCGGGCGGCTCGGGCTGCCGCGCCGCCTGGTGTCGATCCTGGAGGGCGAGGGGCTGTTCAACGACGTCACGGCCATCGTGCTCTATCACGTCGCGATCGCGGCCGCCGTGAGCGGGACGTTCTCGCCGTGGCGGGCCGGGCTCGACCTGGTGCTGTCCGCGGTGGTGGCGGTGGCCGTCGGACTCGCCCTCGGCTGGGGCGCGAGCAAGCTGATGGACCTGCTGGAGGACGCGACCCTGCAGATCGGGCTCACCCTGCTCGTACCGTACGCGTCCTACGTGCTCGCCGAGGAGCTGCACGGCTCCGGCGTCCTCGCCGTGCTCACCACCGCGCTGTTCCTGGCCGAGTACGCCACCGACGCCGACGATGTGATGACGCGGCTGGCCGGGCACACGGTCTGGGACGTCGTCGACACGCTCGTCACCGGGGTCGCCTTCGGACTGGTCGGGCTCGAGCTGCACAACGCCATCCGGACCGCGTCCGGGCGGTGGGGCGAGCTGCTCGGGTGGGCGGCGGCGATCGTGGGTGTGGTGGTGCTCGTACGGCTGGCGTGGCTGCTGCCCGCGACCTGGCTCACCAAGCGGTTGCACGCGCTGCGGGACTACGACGAGGAGATCCCGTTGAGTTGGCGGGAGACCGTCGTCATGTGGTGGGCGGGGATGCGGGGTGTGGCCTCGGTGGCGTTGGCCCTGGCCGTTCCGTTGAAGATGGACAACGGTGCGCCGTTCCCCGACCGGGACGAGATCGTGTTCATCGCCTTCGGGGTGATCATGGCGACGCTGGTGCTGCAGGGGCTGACGCTGCCGTGGCTGGTGAAGCGGCTGGGGGTGCAGGCCGACACGGAGCGGGAGAAGGAGTTCGAGAAGCAGCTGGCGGTGCGGGCGGCGAAGGCGGCCAAGCGGAGGCTGAAGGAGATCGAGGCGGTGGAGGATCTGCCGGAGGAGCTGTCCGAGCAGATGCAGCGGCGGGCGTTCGAGATCGGGGTGCGGATCAGTCCGGAGATCGGGGACGAGGAGCGGCGCGAGGCACACGAGCACCGGGTGCGGAGACTGAAGCGGGTGCGGCGGATCCAGGGGGAGATGCTGAGTGCGGCGCGGCACGAGGTGCTGGCGGCGCGGAGCGAACCGGGGGCCGACCCCGAGATCGTGGACCGGGTGCTTCGGCACCTTGACGTACGCAGTCTGCGGTGATCCCCGGCCCGCGCACCACCCGTTTCCAGTCGGTCGAGGGGTGGGCCTCTCCCATGGGGGTCACTCGCCGTCGACGGCTGTGGCTGCGGGTGCGGGTTCCTTCGCCGTTCCCCGTCCTCTCTATAGGCTCTGATCATGACTCGCAACGTCGTGATCAGTGGTGGCGGTACGGGGATCGGGCTTGCCGCGGCGCAGGCTTTCGCGGCCGACGGGGATCGGGTTCTGCTGCTCGGGCGGCGGGGCGAGGTACTGCAGAAGGCGGGGGTGCCGGGCGCGCTCACGTATGCCGCCGACGTCGGTGACGTCGCGGGCGTGCGCGGAGTCGCCCGGTTCGTCGCCGACGAGCTCGGCGCCGTGGACGTGCTGATCCACAGTGCCGGAGGCTCCGGGCAGCTCGAACCACGGGTGGAGCGAGAGGACCCGCTCGACCTCGTCGCGGACAACTGGACCGTCAACTTCCGGCTCAACACCCTGACCGCCGTGCTGCTCACGGAGGCCCTGAAGGACCGGCTCGCCGAGCCCGGCGGGCGGGTGCTGTTCCTCAGTTCCATCGCCGCCTACCGGGGGTCGGGGAGCGGCGCCTACGCGGCGTCCAAGGCCGCCCTGCACCCGTATGCCCACGACCTGGCCCGGCAGTTGGGGCCGCGCGGCATCACCGTGAACGTGGTCGCGCCCGGATACGTCGAGGACACCGGTTTCTTCGGGGACGCGATGGACGAGGCGCGGCGGGAGCGGCTCATCGCAGAGACCTCCACCGGGCGCGCCGGGACGCCGGGGGACGTCGCCGCCACGTTGCACTGGCTCGCCTCCCCGGCGGCCGGCCACATCACCTCGCAGATCATCCAGGTCAACGGCGGCGCCGAGCGCGGCCACTGAGACGCCTGCAGGGAGTCAGCCGCGGCCTGTCCAGGGCTGTTCGACGGCGCGCTGCCTGGCGCCGTCGCGGGGCGGGTGGGGACCGTCGACGCGGCCCGGCGCCGGCACCGCGTCCGCCATGTTGACGCGGGGCAGCGCGTACGGGTGCTCCTCGCACAGCCAGCGGATCATCTGCTCGCGCACCGTGACCCGGACCGTCCAGATGTCGTCCGCGTCCTTCGCCGTCACCAGGGCGTGCACCTGGATGGTGTTCGGCGTGGAGTCCGTGACCTGGAGGCCGTAGGCACGGCCGTCCCAGGCCGGGCACTCGCGCAGGATGTCGCGGAGCCTGTCGCGCATCGCCTCGATGGGCGCGGTGTGGTCGAGGTGCCAGTAGACGATGCCGGACATCTGCGAGGTGCCGCGCGACCAGTTCTCGAACGGCTTGGACGTGAAGTACGACACCGGCATGGTGATCCGGCGCTCGTCCCAGGTCCGCACGGTCAGGAACGTCAGGGTGATCTCCTCGACCGTGCCCCACTCGCCGTCCACCACCACCGTGTCGCCGATCCGCACCATGTCGCCGAAGGCGATCTGCAGCCCGGCGAACATGTTGCTCAGCGTGGACTGCGCGGCGACACCGGCGACGATGCCGAGGATGCCGGCCGAGGCCAGCAGCGAGGCGCCGGCCGCGCGCATCGCCGGGAACGTCAGCAGCATCGAGGCGATCGCCACCACGCACACGACCGCCGAGACGACACGCATGATCAGCTCGACCTGTGTGCGCACCCGGCGCACCCTGGCCGGATCCCGGTGGGCGCGGGCGCTGGCGTAGCGCGTGTACGAGGTCTCGACCACCGCTGCCGATCCGGATCACCAGCCAGGCGGCCGACCCGATCAGCACCAGGGTCAGTGTCCTGCCGATACCGACCTTGTGCTGCTCCAGCAGCTTGGCCTGGTCGTAGGACCCTCTGAGCAGGGCCGCGCACAGCACGAGCTGGTAGGGGATGCGGGCACGGCGCAGCAGGCCCCACAGCGGTGTCTCGTGGTGCCGTTCGTCGGCCTTGCGCAGCACAAGGTCGGTGATCCAGCCGACGGCCAGCGTGAGGACGACCGAGCCGCCGATCACGATCATCGGGCGGAGTACGTTCTCCATGCCTGCGAATCTAACCGGCTCCCAGCGGGCATGAACATGTGTCTTCACGGCGTTCGCGGGTAGGGCGCGGGGCGGTGTGGCGAGGGTCTCGCGGGGCGGCCCGCGGACGCCCGCGATCCGGCGTTGTCGTACCCGGCTGGCACCATGGCCTCATGAACATCATGCTCTTTCACTCGACCTATGGCCTCAGACCCGCGGTGCGCCAGGCCGCGGACCGGCTGCGCGCCGCCGGGCACGAGGTGTGGACGCCGGATCTCTTGGAGGGCCGTACGTTCGACACGGTCGAGGAGGGCATGGCCTTCAAGGACGAGATCGGCAAGGACGAGCTGCTCAAGCGGGCCGTCCTGGCCGCGGCGCCCTACTCGGAGCGGGGGCTCGTGTACGCCGGGTTCTCGCTCGGTGCCTCCATCGCACAGACCCTCGCGCTCGGCGACGACAAGGCGCGCGGCCTGCTGCTCCTGCACGGCACGTCGGACATCGCGCCGGGCGCCAAGGTGGACGACCTGCCCGTGCAGCTGCACGTGGCCGAACCCGACCCGTTCGAGACGGACGACTGGCTGAGCGCCTGGTACCTGCAGATGGGCCGGACCGGCGCCGACGTGGAGGTCTACCGGTACGCCGGGGCCGGACACCTGTACACCGATCCGGACCTGCCGGACTACGACGAGGAGGCCGCCGAGGCCACCTGGCGGGTGGCGCTCGGCTTCCTCGACAGCCTGTAGCCGACGGCTACACGGGGTCGTACGTCCGCTCGACCTTCTGCGTGCCGCTGCGCGTGCGGTACGAACGCGCCCAGGCGGAGGTCGCGTTCGGGCTCGTGCGGTCGGACAGGACGTAGTAGTCCATCTGCGCGCGGTCGGCGGTGATGTCCAGCACGCCGTAGCCGTGGCGGTCGGTGTCGACCCAGTGGACGTGCCGGTTGGCGGCGCGGATCACCGGCGCGGCGACCGCCGAGACCGTGCCCTCGGAAACCTTGACGATGTCGTCGAGGTTGTCGGAGGTCACCGAGGTGACCACGAACTCCGTGGCGGCGGACGGCGACAGCGGGTAGGTACCGGCGTCCACCGGCACGTCGTTGGCCCACGCCATGTGGATGTCGCCGGTCAGGAAGACGGTGTTGCGGATGGCGTTCGAGCGCAGGTGGGCGAGGAGTTCACGGCGGTCGTCCGTGTAGCCGTCCCACTGGTCGGTGTTCACGGCGAGGCCCTCCTGCGGCAGGCCGAGCAGCTTGGCGAGCGGCTTGAGCAGGTCCGCGGAGAGGGAGCCGACGACGAACGGCGAGATCATCACCGAGTTGCCGACCAGCCGCCAGGTGGTGTCGGACGCCTTCAACCCGGCCTTCAGCCAGTCGAGTTGGGCGCGCCCGGTGAGCGTGCGGTCCGGGTCGTCGACCGAGTCGCTGCCCGTGGAGGCCTGCTGCGAGCGGAACGAGCGCAGGTCCAGCAGGGAGAGGTCGGCGAGCTTGCCGAAGCGGAGGCGCCGGTAGGTGGTGCCCTCGATGGCCGGGCGCACCGGCATCCACTCGAAGTAGGCCTGCTTCGCGGCTGCCTTGCGCGCGGTCCAGGCGCCCTCGGCGCCCTCGGTGTGGTTGACCGCGCCGCCCGACCAGGCGTTGTCGGCGAACTCGTGGTCGTCCCAGATGGCGATGACCGGCGCCTTGTGGTGCAGGGCCTGCAGGTCGGGGTCGGTCTTGTACTTGGCGTGCCGGACGCGGTAGTCGGCGAGGGTGAGGATCTCGTTCGCCGGCGCGTGCGGCCGTACCACCGTGCCGCGGGCCGCGTACTCGCCGGACTTGTACTCGTAGATGTAGTCGCCGAGGTGCAGCCAGGCGTCCAGGTCGCCCCGGGCCGCGAGATGGCGGTACGCCGTGAAGTAGCCCGCCTCCCAGTTGGCGCAGGAGACCACGCCGAAGCGGAGGCCCGTCACGGCGGCGTCGTGGGCGGGCGCGGTGCGGGTGCGGGCGACCGGGGAGTCGGTGCCGCCGGCCGAGAAGCGGAACCAGTAGGCGGTGGCCGGCTCCAGGCCGCGGATGTCGGCCTTGACGGTGTGGTCGGAGGCGGCGGTCGCGGTGGTCGAGCCCCTGGCGACGATGCTCGTGAACGCCTTGTCCTTCGCCACCACCCAGCTCACCTCGGTGTCCGGACCGAGTCCGGAGCCGGGTATCGCCTCGGCGGTGGGGGTCACGCGGGTCCACAGCAGGATGCCGTCCGGCAGCGGATCGCCGGAGGCGACCCCGTGCAGGAAGGCGGGCGCCTGGGTGGCCGCACGCGCGGGCAGCGCGGCGGCGAGCGGGCCGGCCAGTACGGCGGTGGCGGCCGCGGCCTTGACGACCGTACGACGGTGCGGGGCAAGCGAGTTGGAAGTCTCCGAGGACGTCTGGGCGCGCTCGGACGATCTGTATCGACTGGTCACGGACGATCAGGTTACTGATCGGTATGAACGAGAGCGGGCGAACTCGCAAAAGTTCGCCCGCTCTTCAGCGCCGATACGGCTGCCGGAAGCGTCAGCCCTTGAGTGCCGCGCCCACCACGGAGTTGAACTCGGCCACCGTCATCGGCGGGTTCTGGGTGCCGGGGGTGGTGAGCATCTTCCCGTCCATGACGAAGCTCGGGGTGCCCGTCACACCGTCCTTGTTGGTGTCGAAGGTCTTCGACATCGCCAGCGCCCAGGCGTCATACGTGCCGTTCTTCACCGCGGTCTGGAACTTGGCGTTGTTCTTCAGCGCGGGGACGGTGTTCGCGACCTCGATGAGGTAGTCGTCGCTCTTGAACTTGTCGTCCGTCTCCTCCGGGTGCCACTTCTTCGAGTACAGCGCGGTCTTGTACTCGAGGAAGGCCTCGGGGCTGACGTTGAGCGCGGCGCCCATGGCGCTCATCGCGTTCTTGGAGCCCTCGCCGCGCGAACCGATCGTGCCCTTGCTGAGCGCGTCGCCGTCGATGAACGTGCCGCCGATGTACTGGATCTTGAACTTGCCGTCGTCGATGTCCTTCTTGACGGTCGAGCCGACGGTCTGCTCGAACTGGGCGCAGATCGGGCAGCGCGGGTCCTCGTAGACCTTGAGGGTCTTCTTGGCGGTGTCCTTGCCGATGACCACCGTCGTGCCGTTGGTGCCCGTGGTGTTGGCCGGCGCGACGACCTTCTCGTCCTTCACGGCCTCCCAGTGGCCGGGCTTGTTGGCCTGGACGACGAGGTAGCCGATGCCGCCGGCCGCCGCCAGCACGGCCGCGACCGAGCAGGCGACGATGATCTGCCGCTTGGTCTTGGCCCGCTTGGCCTCGCGCTCGCGCTCGGCGCGCAGCCGCTCACGGGCCGCCGTCTTCGCCGTCTGACTGTTCCGGTTGCTCATGGTGGTGTTCTCCTGTGGGACGCGCAGCTCTCGTGCGCGGGGTACGTGTGGGGGACTGGTCGTGCTCAGGGGTGCCGTCCGGGCGAGGGCGACGGGTGAGGCGCTCCGGCCGGGCGACGGCGGTGTCGCTCAGGCGAGGGCGACCGAGCACGGCGGTCCGCGCCGTCCCAGGGTGTGCACGAGGAGGCGGGTGCGCAGGGCGGTGATCCGCGGCGCGGGCCGCGCCGGCCGGGGGACCGCCGGGGCCGGCCGGACCGTCACGGCGGCGGCCGCGAGCAGCAGCGGCCGGAACGTGGTCACGGCCGCCGCGCGCAGCAGCTGGGCCAGCGCCCGCTCGCCGCGGCGCAGCCAGCCGGCCGCGAGGAGGCCGACGCCGACGTGCGCGGCGAGCAGCAGCCAGGCGGTCGCCGGGTCGGCGTGGGCGAGCAGAGCCGCGAGCCGGTCGGTGTCGGTGCCGGCCCACCCGTCACCCGGCCACCACCCCTCATGGAGGCGCTGCGCGCCGCCCCCGCTCAATCGGACCAGCGAGGTGCCGACGTCGGTGCCGCCGCCGCACAGCACGTCGAAGCCGACGGAGCGCAGCGGGCCCGCGACCGGGCCGCCCGCGGGGCCGTAGCAGACGTGCTGGCCGGTGGTGAAGACGGTGTCGGCGGCCAGCTCCAGCGGGATCAGCAGGGCGGCGATCCGCCCGAAGCCGCGCTCGCGGCCGGCGAGGACGTACGCGAGCACGAACACGGCGACCGCGACCGCGGCCACCGTGTTCAGCGGCAGGGGGACCCGGGACAGCAGCACGTGCGACGCGGTGCTGAGGGTCACGACGGAGGCCGTGAACAGCGCCGCGCGGACGGCTCTGAGCTGGGTCCCTGATATGTCCATAGCGGAGGAGAGTGTGTCACGTGCCCCGGTAAGAGACCCTTAAAGGGTCCCTGTGTGCGGCCTTTCCGTCACAGACCCGGGATCCGGCCGTTGCGGAACAGGTCCACGAAGATCTGGTGGTCGGCACGCGCGCGTGCGCCGTAGCTGTGCGCGAAGTCCACGAGCAGGGGCGCGAAGCCCTCCTCGTCGGCCGCGATCGCCGCGTCGATGGCCCGCTCGGTGGAGAACGGCACCAGCGACTCGCCGGACTGGTCGTCCGCCGCCGCGTGCATCGTCGCCGTGGCCCGGCCCAGGTCGGCGACGACCTGCGCGATCTCCTCCGGGTCGTCGATGTCGCCCCAGTCCAGGTCGACGGCGTACGGCGAGACCTCGGCGACCAGCTGGCCCGCCCCGTCCAGCTCGGTCCAGCCCAGCCACGGATCGGCGTGCGCCTGCAGGGCGCGCTGGGAGATCACCGTGCGGTGGCCCTCGTGCTGGAAGTAGTCGCGGATCGCCGGATCCGTGATGTGCCGGGAGACGGCCGGGGTCTGGGCCTGCTTGATGTAGATCACGACGTCGTTCTCCAGGGCGTCGCTGTGGCCCTCGAGGAGGATGTTGTACGACGGCAGGCCGGCCGAGCCGATGCCGATGCCGCGGCGGCCGACGACGTCCTTCACGCGGTAGGAGTCCGGGCGGGACAGCGAGGTCTCCGGCAGCGTCTCCAGGTAGCCGTCGAAGGCCGCGAGCACCTTGTAGCGGGTGGCCGCGTCCAGCTCGATGGAGCCGCCGCCGGGCGCGAAGCGGCGCTCGAAGTCGCGGATCTCGGTCATCGAGTCCAGCAGCCCGAAGCGGGTCAGGGACCGGGCGTCGCGCAGCGCGTCCAGCAGCGGGCCCTGGGCGGTGTCCAGCGTGAAGGGCGGCACCTCGTCGCTCTTGGCGCCGGTGGCCAGGGCGCGGATGCGCTCGCGGTAGGCGGCCGCGTAGATCCTCACCAGCTCGGTGATCTGCTCGTCGCTGAGCGCCTTGGCGTACCCGACGAGGGCCACGGAGGCGGCGAAGCGCTTCAGGTCCCAGGTGAAGGGGCCGACGTACGCCTCGTCGAAGTCGTTGACGTTGAAGACCAGGCGGCCGTTGGAGTCCATGTACGTGCCGAAGTTCTCCGCGTGCAGGTCGCCGTGGATCCACACGCGCGAGGTGCGCTCGTCCAGGTACGGTCCGCCGCGCTTCGATCCGAACTCCTTGTTCGCTGTGAGGTCGTGGTAGAAGAGGCAGGCCGTGCCCCGGTAGAACGCGAAGGCCGAGGCCGCCATCTTCCGGAACTTCACGCGGAACGCGGCCGGGTCGGCGGCCAGGAGCTCGCCGAAGGCGGTGTCGAAGACGGCGAGGATCTCCTCGCCGCGGTGCTCGTCGTTGAGCTGCGGAACCGACATCGCTGGGTGCCTCCTGGTGCAGGTGGTGCGTGACGTATGGGACGGATCTTCCCTCACACCAACGTCCGGCGGTGCGGGGGAGTGCCCGCGTTTCTTCGCATGAAGGTACGCGGCGGACCCCGCCCTCCCGTCGCCCGACCGCCACCCTTCATCGGGGCGCTTCGCGCCACAGTATCCACCTCGGTGTCAGTGCCGGGGCATAGACTTCAACGCTGTCGCCCAGACTGTCCGCAGCCGTTCGGACGCCCGTCCACCCACGTTCGCCTTGGAGGCCGCAACCGTGTCAAAGCCGCCGTTCACGCACCTGCACGTCCACACCCAGTACTCGCTGCTGGACGGTGCCGCGCGGCTGAAGGACATGTTCAAGGCGTGCAACGAGATGGGCATGACGCACATCGCCATGTCCGACCACGGCAACCTCCACGGGGCGTACGACTTCTTCCACTCCGCGAAGAAGGCCGGTATCACCCCGATCATCGGCATCGAGGCCTATGTCGCCCCCGAGTCCCGGCGCAACAAGCGCAAGATCCTCTGGGGCCAGCCGCACCAGAAGAAGGACGACGTCTCCGGTTCCGGTGGTTACACCCACAAGACGATGTGGGCGGTCAACAAGACGGGGCTGCACAACCTCTTCCGGCTGTCCTCGGACGCGTACGCCGAGGGCTGGCTGCAGAAGTGGCCCCGCATGGACAAGGAGACCATCGCCCAGTGGTCGGAGGGGATCGTCGCCTCCACCGGCTGCCCCTCCGGCGAGGTGCAGACCCGGCTGCGCCTCGGCCACTTCGACGAGGCCCTCAAGGCGGCCGCCGACTACCAGGACATCTTCGGCAAGGACAAGTACTTCCTGGAGCTGATGGACCACGGCATCGAGATCGAGCGCCGGGTCCGCGACGGCCTGCTGGAGATCGGCAGGAAGCTCGGCATCCCGCCGCTGGTCACCAACGACTCGCACTACACGTACGCGCACGAGGCGTCCGCCCACGACGCCCTGCTGTGCATCCAGACCGGCAAGAACCTCTCCGACCCCGACCGCTTCAAGTTCGACGGCACCGGCTACTACCTGAAGTCCACGGAGGAGATGTACGCCATCGACTCCTCGGACGCCTGGCAGGAGGGCTGCGCCAACACGCTCCTCATCGCCGAGATGGTCGACACCACCGGCATGTTCGAGAAGCGCGACCTCATGCCCAAGTTCGACATCCCCGAGGGCTACACCGAGGTCACCTGGTTCCAGGAGGAGGTCCGCCGAGGCCTGGAGCGCCGCTACCCGGGCGGCATCCCCGAGGACCGCCAGAAGCAGGCCGAGTACGAGATGGACGTCATCATCCAGATGGGGTTCCCGGGCTACTTCCTCGTGGTCGCCGACTTCATCATGTGGGCCAAGAAGAACGGCATCGCGGTCGGCCCCGGCCGAGGCTCCGCCGCGGGCTCGATCGTCGCCTACGCCCTCGGCATCACCGACCTCGACCCCATCCCGCACGGCCTGATCTTCGAGCGGTTCCTCAACCCCGAGCGCATCTCGATGCCCGACGTCGACATCGACTTCGACGAGCGCCGGCGCGTCGAGGTGATCAGGTACGTGACGGAGAAGTACGGCGCCGACAAGGTCGCCATGATCGGCACCTACGGCACCATCAAGGCCAAGAACGCCATCAAGGACTCCGCGCGCGTGCTGGGCTACCCGTACGCGATGGGCGACCGCATCACCAAGGCCATGCCCGCCGACGTCCTCGGCAAGGGCATCCCGCTGTCCGGCATCACCGACCCCAACCACCCCCGCTACTCGGAGGCGGGCGAGGTCCGGGCGATGTACGAGAACGAGCCGGACGTGAAGAAGGTCATCGACACCGCGCGCGGTGTGGAGGGCCTGGTACGGCAGATGGGCGTGCATGCCGCCGGCGTGATCATGTCCAGCGAGACCATCACCGAGCACGTCCCGGTCTGGGTCAGGCACACCGACGGCGTGACCATCACGCAGTGGGACTACCCGAGCTGCGAGTCGCTCGGCCTGCTGAAGATGGACTTCCTGGGCCTGCGCAACCTCACGATCATGGACGACGCCGTCAAGATGGTGAAGGCCAACAAGGGGATCGACATCGATCTCCTGAGCCTCCCGCTCGACGACCCCAAGACCTTCGAACTGCTCCAGCGCGGCGACACCCTCGGCGTCTTCCAGTTCGACGGCGGCCCCATGCGCTCCCTGCTGCGCATGATGAAGCCCGACAACTTCGAGGACATTTCCGCCGTCTCGGCCCTGTACCGGCCGGGCCCGATGGGCATGAACTCCCACATCAACTACGCGCTGCGCAAGAACGGGCAGCAGGAGATCACGCCGATCCACCCGGAGCTGGAGGAGCCGCTCAAGGAAGTCCTGGACGTCACCTACGGCCTGATCGTCTACCAGGAGCAGGTGCAGAAGGCCGCCCAGATCATCGCGGGCTACTCGCTCGGCGAAGCCGACATCCTCCGCCGCGTCATGGGCAAGAAGAAGCCCGAGGAACTGGAGAAGAACTTCGTCATCTTCCAGGCCGGCGCCCGCAAGAACGGCTACAGCGACGAGGCCATCCAGGCCCTGTGGGACGTGCTGGTCCCGTTCGCCGGCTACGCCTTCAACAAGGCCCACTCGGCCGCGTACGGCCTGGTCTCGTACTGGACCGCCTATCTGAAGGCGAACCACCCCGCCGAGTACATGGCCGCGCTCCTCACCTCGGTGAAGGACGACAAGGACAAGTCGGCCGTCTACCTCAACGAGTGCCGCCGCATGGGCATCCGGGTGCTCCCGCCGAACGTCAACGAGTCCGAGTCGAACTTCGCCGCCCAGGGCGACGACGTGATCCTCTTCGGCCTCTCCGCAGTCCGCAACGTCGGTACGAACGTCGTCGAGTCGATCATCAAGACCCGCAAGGCCAAGGGGAAGTACACCTCCTTCCCGGACTACCTCGACAAGGTCGAGGCGGTGGTCTGCAACAAGCGCACCACGGAATCGCTGATCAAGGCGGGCGCCTTCGACTCCCTCGGCCACACCCGCAAGGGCCTGATGGCGCAGTACGAGCCGATGATCGACAACGTGGTCGCGGTCAAGCGCAAGGAGGCCGAGGGCCAGTTCGACCTCTTCGGCGGCATGGAGGAGGAGAGCAACGAGCCCGGCTTCGGCCTCGACGTCACCTTCAGTGACGAGGAGTGGGACAAGACCTATCTGCTCGCCCAGGAGCGGGAGATGCTCGGTCTGTACGTCTCCGACCACCCGCTCTTCGGCCTGGAGCACGTCCTTGCCGACAAGGCCGACGCGGGCATCGCCCAGCTCACCGGCGGCGAGCACGCCGACGGCGCGGTCGTCACCATCGGCGGCATCATCTCCGGCCTGCAGCGCAAGATGACCAAGCAGGGCAATGCCTGGGCCATCGCGACCGTCGAGGACCTCGCCGGTTCCATCGAGTGCATGTTCTTCCCGGCGACTTACCAGCTGGTGTCGACCCAACTCGTCGAGGACGCCGTGGTGTTCGTCAAGGGCCGCCTGGACAAGCGCGAGGACGTGCCGCGCCTGGTCGCCATGGAGCTGATGGTCCCCGACCTGTCGAACGCGGGCAGCAACGCGCCGGTGGTCCTCACCATCCCGGCCGTGAAGGTCACTCCGCCGATGGTCAGCCGCCTCGGCGAGATCCTCAGCCACCACAAGGGCGACAGCGAGGTGCGGATCAAGCTCCAGGGGCCGCGCAAGACGACGGTGCTGCGCCTGGACCGGCACCGGGTGAAGCCGGATCCCGCGCTGTTCGGCGACCTGAAGGTGCTGCTGGGCCCGTCCTGCCTGGCGGGCTGACGAGAGCCGGCCGAGCAACCGACGTGAACGAGGGGCGTGCCCGAGGCGGGGTACGCCCCTCGTCGGTGCCTGGGCTCAACGGCCCGCGCGCCGGTCTCAGTTGTGGCCGAAGCGCTTCTGCCGGCCCTTGCGGGCTATATCACCGGGATTCACCGGCGGGACGTGGTGTTCGGACGGCGGCTCCATGGGCCGCTGCGTTTCCTGCGGGCCGTGTTCGGCCCCCGACGTCTTCTGCTGGCTGCGGTCCTGCTTCTTGTTCTTGGCCATGGTGATCTGCCTCCTGAGGGGGATCTAGGGGCCAGGGCCGGGACCAGATTCACATAGGCGGACAAAGAGCGCATGTCGGATAATTACCGTCTGTGACAGGGGTGGTCGGGGCGCGAGCCGCCGAAACGCCACGCCGAAGATCGAGTTCGGGCCGTTAACCCCCGCGAGGTCGGGCAGACTCGAAGCAAGCCCGAAGCAAACCTCCCGGAAAGAGGGTGGATCGCGTGGACCGCTGCATCGTCCTGGTGGACGCCGGGTATCTGCTGGGGGCCGCCGCCAGTCTCCTTGCCGGGGAGCCGTCGCGGTCCCGGATCACCGTCGACCACACCGCCCTCGTCCAAAGGCTGCGCGAACAGGCCGAGTCCGACACGGAACGGCCCCTGTTGCGCATCTACTGGTTCGACGGCGCCCCCGACCGCGTCCCCCAGCCCGAGCACCGCAGGCTCCGCGTGATGCCCCGGGTGACGGTCCGGCTGGGCGCGCTGACCCGCAGCGACGGGCGCTGGGCGCAGAAGGGCGTGGACGCCGCCATGCACGCCGAGCTGACCGAGCTGGCCCGCAACCGCGCCTGCTCCGACGTCGTCCTCGTCACCGGTGACGGCGACCTGCTGCCCGGCATGATGGCCGCCAAGGAGCACGGCGTCGCCGTCCACCTGTGGGCCGTGCAGGCCGCCGACGGCGATTACAACCAGTCCGAGGACCTGGTCGCCGAGGCCGACGAGCGGCGCGTCCTGGACCGCACCTGGATCACCAAGGCCGTACGGGCCAAGGAGCTGACCGGCATCTGCGCGCCGCCGCCCGCGCCGCGCCCCGAGATCGCCGCGATCCTCTCCGCGCCGCTGCCCGAATCCGCGCTCGCCACAACCGCCGAACGCCCCGCCGAGGAGCAGCAGCCCACGCCCGCAGCGCGCAACGGCACCGAGGAGCGGGTGCCGGCCCCCAAGGGCGTGCCCACCCCCAAGGACCTGGCCGCCCTGCGCGCACCCGGCGCACAGCCCGTCCAGCACCCCGCCACGGCGACCCTGCGCTGGTCCTCCGACAAGGGCTGGGTGGACCGCCCGGGCGTCGCCGCCGAGCCCCCCGAGGCCGCCTCCATGCCGACGCTGGCGCAGCTCACCACGGCCGAGCAGCGCTGGGCCGACCGGGAGGAGGACATCACGACCGTCGGCGGCGACCCGTATGAGGTGGGGCAGGTCTTCGCACGGCGGTGGATGGAACGGCTGGGCGACCAGACGCACCTGCAGAAGCTGTCGTCGATGTATCCGCGGATCCCGCACCGCATCGACGGGGAGCTGCTGCGCTACGCCGCCCGGTTCGGGCTGCTTGCGCACAAGGACGACCAGATCGACGAACACGACCGTTACGCCATCCGGGCCGGGTTCTGGCGCGAGATCGACGTGCGCACGGCGGCGGAACACGCTCCGGCGGCCGACTGAATCGGCGACTGAATCCCCCCGAGTCGCCCCAAGGGCGAGTAAAGGCCCCGGACCCCGTACTCTCGTCCTTTGTGAGTACGCGCGCGGCACAGGCACTTCGGCACGGGGACGACGTCGTGTGCGCGGTGCGTGGACTGACCAAGACCTATCCCGCGGTACGCGGCCGGCGCGGAGCCCCCGGGACGCCCGAGGTGCGGGCCACCGACAACATCGAGCTCGACGTCCGGCGCGGTGAGATCTTCGGGCTGCTCGGGCCGAACGGCGCCGGCAAGTCCACCCTCGTACGCCAGCTGACCGGCCTGATGCGGCCGGACCGCGGCACGGTCGAGATCCTCGGGCACGACATCGTGGCGCACCCCGAGCGGGCCGCGCGGATCCTCGCCTACCTCGGGCAGGAGTCCAGCGCCCTCGACGAGCTGACCGTCTCGCTCGCCGCCGAGACCACCGGACGGCTGCGCGGCCTGGACGCCCGGCGGGCGCGGGCCGAGCGGGACGCCGTCCTCGACGAACTGGGCCTCGCACCGATCGCCGGGCGTCCGGTAAAGAAGCTGTCGGGCGGCCAGCGGCGGCTCGCCTGCTTCGCCGCCGCCCTGGTCGGCGAGCGGCCGCTGCTCGTGCTCGACGAGCCGACCACCGGCATGGACCCCGTGGCACGGCGGGCGGTGTGGTCCGCCGTCGACCGGCGCCGGGCCGAGCGCGGCACCACGGTGCTGCTGGTCACCCACAACGTCATCGAGGCCGAGACCGTTCTCGACCGGGTCGCCGTCCTGGACCGGGGCCGCATCATCGCCTGCGACACCCCGGCCGGGCTCAGGGAGCGGGTCTCGGGCGAGGTGCGGGTCGAGCTGGTGTGGCGGGACCGGGCGCCCCTGGAGGTGGCGGAGGTTGCCGCGCTGCGGGAGCGGGCCGTGGAGTCGGGCCGCCGCTGGACGCTGCGGCTGGCGCCCGAGGAGGCCCGCGCGGCCGTTGCCACGGTGACCGGCGGGGCCGCCTTCGCCGCCCTGGACGACTTCACCCTCGCCACGCCCAGCCTGGAGGACGTGTACCTGACGCTGGGCGGCGCGGCCCGGCAGGGGTTGGTGAAGGCGTGAGCGTGTGGATCGGTGACGGTATGCGGGCGTGGGCCGGCGGAGACGGGATGAGCGCCGGGGCCGGCGGATTCGTAAGGGACCACGCGGGCGCCGGGGGGAACCCGTCCGGCGCACGGGGTGCGGCCGACGCGTGGGCCGCGTCCGCCGTAGGAAAGAGGAGCAGTTCGACGTGAGTGTCGTACCCGCCGGCGTGCTGCCGGGCGCCACGGCCGTGGGAGACGGCGGTGCCCGGGAGGCGGCCGTCCTCGGGCCGCGGGCGCGGCTGTGGCCGTCCCTCGTGGCCGTGTACCGGGCGCAGCTGTCCCGGGCCCGGGTGGCGCGGATGCCGCTGCTGTTCGTGGCGACCTTCCAGTCCATCGGCATCATGATCATGATGCGGGGCGTGGTGAGCGGCGGCGGCGAGGCCGAGTCGGTGGTGGCCGGGTCCTCGATCGTGGTCGTCGCCTATGTCGCGCTGAACCTGCTGGCGCAGTACTTCGGGCAGCTGCGGGCCAGCGGCGGGCTCGACCACTACGCGACGCTGCCGGTGCCGCCGGCGGCCGTGGTCCTGGGCGCGGCGGGGGCGTACGCCTCCTTCACGGTGCCGGGAACCGTCGTGACCGCCGTGTTCGGGTGCGTGCTGTTCGGGCTGCCGCTGGGGAACCTGTGGGTGCTCGTGGCGGTGATCCCGCTCGCCGGTGCCGCGCTCTCCGGGCTGGGCGCCGCCTGCGGGCTGCTCGCGCCACGGCCCGAACTGGCCACTCTGCTCGGCCAGTTGGGCATGTCGGCGGCGCTGCTGCTGGGTGTGCTGCCGGCCGACCGGATGCCGGAGCTCGTGCGCCTCGCGCGCGACCTGCTGCCGTCGACATACGGTGTGGAGGCCTACGCGCGCACTTTCACGGCGCATCCCGACTGGGCGTTCGTGGCCGGTGACCTGGCCGTGTGCGCCGGGGTCGGGGTGGTCTCGCTGGCCGTTGCCACCTGGGCGTACCGGCGGGCGGCCGTCCGGTGACGCGGCTGACCGACGCAACTGGCACGATGACAGGGTGACCGCTCCGTTGACTCCACCTCCGCCGCCGCATCAGCGGCCCTCAGGGCCCTCGCAGTCCTCCGGGACCGCACAGACCCCGCAGTCCGCGCAGGCCGCGCACCCGCAGGCCTGGCAGGTGCCGCCTGCCGGAGCCGGGGCCGTGGGAACCGCGTACGGGCAGGACGGCCCCGGGATGAAGACCGAAGTCCGGGAGGCCGCCGTGATCACGGTGGCCGTGGCGCTCGGAGGGGTGCTGCTGGGCCTGCTGTGGTGGTGGCTGGCGCCGCACGTGCCGCTGGTCGGCGACGTCGTCGGCAACAACTGGGTCGTCTACCTCAAGGACACCGAGGGGGAGCAGGCGATCGGCGTCGACGGGACGTTCACGCTGCTGGCGCTGGCCTTCGGGGTCGTGAGTGGGGTCGTCGTCTTCCTCCTGCGGCGGCGTGGGGGTGTGCCACTGGTGGTCGCGCTGTGCGTCGGCGGGCTGCTCGGGTCGCTGCTGGCGTGGCGGCTCGGGGTGTGGCTCGGGCCCGAGCAGGACGTGATCGCTCACGCGAAGGCCGTGGGGAAGGGGGTCACGTTTTCGGCGCCGGTGAAGCTGGGCGCGAAGGGGGCCTTGCTGGCGTGGCCGTTGGCTGCGCTGGTGGTGCATCTCGGGGTTACGGCGTTGTTCGGGCCTCGGGATCCCGAGCCGTACGGTGACGGGCCGTACGGGGACTCTTCGTCGGCCTAGCTGTATTGCCCTGAGAGGTTGGGGACGTGGCTGGCGGGTGGTTTGCCTGCGAGCGCGGTGTGTCCGCGGTGGTGATTGTAGGTCGCAATCCACACCAGGCCAGAAGGCCCTCACCCATTTCAAGATCACACGTCAGTGATCGCTGTCACCAACCTCCGTGGACAGAACACCTAGCCGCCCCGGCGCCGGGCACCCGCAACCTACGCCGGTCGCCGTCCGTGGTTCGAACGGCCCTTCTTGACGCGCCACCTGCGTTTCCGCGTTTTCTTCGACATGTCCCTTATGCTTCACCGAAGAAGGGCCCCGCGTCGAGGGGTCACGCACGGCCGATCGGGGCCAGGACCGCGTTCGTCAGCTTGGCGAGGTCGTCGGGGGAGAGCTCGACCTCCAGGCCCCGGCGGCCTGCCGAGACGCAGATCGTGCTGTGGGCCGTCGCCGAGTCGTCCAGGACCGTGGGGAGCTTCTTGCGCTGGCCCAGGGGTGAGATGCCGCCTCGGACGTAGCCCGTGGTGCGTTCGGCCAGGGTCGGGTCCGCCATCGCCGCGCGCTTGCCGCCCACCGCCGAGGCCAGGGCCTTCAGGTCCAGGGAGCCGGCCACCGGGACCACGGCCACGGTCAGGGTGCCGTCGACGTCCGCCACCAGCGTCTTGAAGACCCGGTCCGGGGAGACACCCATCGCCTCGGCCGCCTCCTCACCGTAGGAGGGGTGGGACGGGTCGTGGTCGTAGGCGTGGACCGTGTACTCCACGCCCGCCGCCGCGAGGGCCACCGTCGCGGGCGTGCCCCCCGACTGCTGCTTCTTCGTCTTCTTCGCCATCCCGGAGCTTTCCGCCTGTTCCCCACGAAGGGTCGTACGTCAGTTGAGATGCGTCGGACCGCGCGTCAGGTCCGACGCCGGCAACGACGGCAGACTACGGATGATGGCCGTCTCCGAGCGAAGGAGTTTCAGCTCGTCCCGCAGGCGGGAGGAGGTGTCGGGCGCCTGGAGCAGACGCTGCTTCGTCGGGATGTCCAACACCGTGGCCGCCGCCACCAGGTACGACACCACGCTCGGCTCGTCCGGCAGTTCGGCGCCGGTCGACAGCGACCGCTCCCGCGCGCCCGCGAGGCGCTTCTGGTACTGGCGGAAGGCCCGCAGCACGCCCTCGGCCAGCGCGCCCGCCTCGTCGCCGGGTTCCTCGGGCAGCTTCTGCAGCTCGGCCATGAGGAACGGACCCGACGCGTCGACCGACAGCAGCCGCACCCGGGTCGTCCCCGTCGCCAGCACCTCGAAGGTGCCGTCGGCCCGCTCCCGTATCGTCGCCGCGTCCGCCACGCAGCCCACGCCGTGGAAGGCCTTGGCCGGGTCGGGGCCGAAGCCGGCGGCGGGGCCGCGCTCGGGCAGCGCCGTCGGGTCGGGCATGCCCGGGGCGCTCGGAGCCACCTCGTGGCCGTCGCGGATCGCCACGACGGCGAACCGGCGCGGTTCGTCCTCGGGCGTCTTCAACAGCGTGCGCATCATGGCGCGATAGCGCTCCTCGAAGATGTTCAGAGGAAGCACCAGCCCCGGGAACAGCACCGAGTTCAGGGGGAAGAGCGGGAGCCGGACGGTGGTCACGACGCAAAAGCCTAATGGTCGCCGGAGCGGGCGCGTCCGCCGTGCTCACTTTCGTGGCTGCCGGGGAGCCGGGAGCAGCCCGCCGCGCGGAGCACCGAAGGGGTTCGGGGCGGTCGCCGCGCGCACCTCCTCGCGTACCCGCAGGAAGAGGCCCAGCGGGTCGTCGGACACCCGGTCCCACGGGAAGGACGTGGCGTACGGGTCGACCAGGCGCAGCTGGTCGAGAGCGTCCGACCAGCGCTCCAGCCGGACCGGGAAGTACGCCAGCAGGTAGGTTGCGCATCTCGGCCGGCCGTACGGATGAACGGGGCAGCAGAGCCATGGTGCCGACCATTGAAAGACCGCAGGTCGGGGACACGCCAGGGCCTCTGCGGAGGGTCGCCCGCCGGGTACGCGGACGACAGCGCGATCGCCCGGTCGGCGGCCGCGTCCTGCCGTTCGCGCGGCACCTCCGCCCCGCCGCCGTCGGTCAGGCAGGCGAAGGACCGGCAGCGCCTGGAGCAGCGAGCCGGGCGCCGCGTCCTGCGCGGCCGACCCGGCGAAGTCCAGGCACTCGCGGTGCGAGCCGTGCCAGGCCGCGGACAGGTACTGGAGGGCGGCCACATGGCAGCCGTAGTGGTGCGGGGAGCGCCGCACGGCCTGGCTCCACCGGCGCTCGAACTCCCGGTGCCCGGCGTGCGCCCCGCGCGTGGTCCAGCGCGATCCGCCACGGCACCGGATCGCGCGGGTCGCCCTCGGCCGCGGCCGCGAGCGACGGCTCCACTTGGCGCAGCAGCTCGGCCCGGGCGGGGAGGCCCAGGCGCGGTCCACCGCGAGCTGGGCCGCGCCCAGCAGGGTGTCCGGGTCGTCCGGGGCGGCGGCACGCCATTCCTCGAACCACTCCGCGCGGGAGCGTGCGAACGCGGCGAGCCGCAGCGCTTACCGGTCGCGGTCCTCCCATGCGGCCGCCTCGCGGGTGGTGGCCAGCAGCGTCGCGGCGGGCTCGTACGCGCCCCGTCCGGCGGCCACGAGTACCGGACCGAGGTGGTCGGCGGGCGCGTCCAGGAGGACCTCGTCGTCGCCCGGCAGTCCCGCGGCGAGGTCCTTGGTCGTCGTCCTTGTCATCCGGGCCGTACGGATGAACGGGGCAGCAGAGCCATGGTGCCGACCATTGAAAGACCGCAGGTCGGGGACACGCCAGGGCCTCTGCGGAACCCGGGAAAGTTGTACGCGGACCGGTCAAGGCCCGATAAAAGGTGACTGCTCAACAACTGTTCGAACGCCGTGCCCGATGTGCGGACCTGCCTCCCGGAGCCGCCCGCGGAGCCCCTGCGGCGATGGTCAGTTCCGTCATTTCCGCCGCAGCAACCGCGTCGCCCCCGCCGCGACCGTCGTCGCCAGGATCCAGCCCAGCAGGATCATTGCCGCGGCCAGCCACTGCCAGCCGCCGCTCAGCTGCCACTGGCCCACCTGGCCCAAGTCGACGACCGGCAGGAGCAGATCGAGGGCGAAGAGCGAGGGATTCCAGTGCGGGTGCCCGTCGGCGTTGACCGGGGGATGGGAGGCGTGCGCGAACGCCAGCGAGCCGGCCGCCCACAGCACCGCCATCCACACCGCCGCCCGGCCCGGCCGGTAGCCGTAGGCGACCGCCCAGTCCTGGAGGTAGCCCCAGAGCTGGCCGGCCGGCGGCAGGGTCTCGCGGCGGCGGCGCTGCCTGGCGAGCAGCACCTCGCGCGCGTCCTCGTCCTCCCCGGCGCCCCGCAGCACGGTGGCGAGCCGCTCGTACGGTTCCGGGTTGTACTCGGCGGTCGCCGCCGCCACCCAGTCCAGGCGCTCGGTCAGCGGGAACGGGCCCTGCGGCACGAGGTTCTCGTAGGCGAATCCGCCCATGTGCACACTGCCCGGGCCGGGCCAGCTGCTCGCCCGGTCGACGAGGTTGACGATCCGCGCGCCGGACAGCACCACCTTGCCGCGCTGCGGCCTCTCCCCGAGGAAGCGCAGCTCGGGGGTCTGCACCCGGCGCAGCGACAGCTCCTGGTCGTCGGTGAAGGTGAACCGCGCCCGCTCGAAGTCGACCGCGTCACCGAACCGCCCGTCGTCCAGGCGGACCCCGCCCTGGCACTCGAAGCGCTGCATGCGTGTGCCGCGCGCCGGGGTCACGCCGCTCAGCAGCGGGTTGCCCACGCCGGCCGGAGTCAGGTAGAGGGCGCGCTCGACGGTCAGCTGGGGCGCGTTCAGGGCGAGCCGCGTGCAGGGGTTGGCGAGCTTCGCGCCGCGCAGGCTCAGCGACACGCCGATCTTGGCGCTGCGCAAGCTGAGCTCGCCGTGCGACTCCAGCAGCTCCGCCTGGAGGTCCTGGCCGACCGTCATGCCGTCGCCGGCGATCGACCGGCCGCTGCGGTCGCGGTGGACGATCGCCTGGTTGAGCAGCAGGTCGGTGCCGATGTGCGCGTCAGTGAGCCGCACGCCGTTGTGGAAGTGGCAGCGCGGCAGGTGCAGATCGCCCTCCGTGTGCACGCGGGCCGCCTCCAGTCGCGGCACCGAGCAGTCGACCAGCCGTACGGTCGTGAAGTGGGCCTCGGGCAGCAGGATCTCCTGCTCGAACCGGCAGCCGGTCATCTCCACGTACGGCACGACCGTGCCGCCCGCCAGGTCCAGGATGCCCCGGATCCGGACGCCGACGAGCTTCAGCGACGACACGCGCCCCGCGAGCGCGGGAGGTCCGTCCAGCAGCAGCCAGCACACGATGCGCGCCCGCACGGTCCGCTCGGGCCCCCAGGGGTGCCCGCCGTGCGGATCGTCCACGACCGTGTCCCCGCTGCGCAGGTCGTACACACTGCCGTTGCGGAAGGCCTGCCACATGCCGGCCTCGGCGGCGGTCAGGTCGTCCGGCAGTTCCCCGTTGCGGATGCCTGCCCCCTCGGTCACGGAGCTTCCTTCCTCCCCAGCTACTCGTGGGTTCGTACAACCGTTCATGCCCGGTGAGTGACGCTCTGAACGCAAGACGTGAAGAGGATCTTCCGGGTTGCGGCAGGAGCGGAGAATCAGCCGATGGCGGGGTTCTGTATCAGCCATTGATACGGGCGAACGGTGCTCGACGCCGGTCTGAGAGAATTGACCCTGTGATCTCCCGAATCGATCTGCGCGGCGACGCCCTTCCCGAGGGCCCCGCCCTGCGTGACCTGCTGCCCCGAGCCGACTTCGACGTTCAGGCCGCCCTGGAGAAGGTGCGTCCCATCTGCGAGGCCGTGCATCATCGTGGCGACGCGGCGCTGATCGACTTCGCCGAGAAGTTCGACGGCGTGCGTCTGGAGTCGGTGCGGGTCCCGGCCCAGGCCCTCAAGGACGCGCTGGAGCAGCTCGACCCGGCCGTGCGCGCGGCCCTGGAGGAGTCCGTCCGGCGTGCCCGCCTGGTCCACCGCGAGCAGCGCCGCAGCACGCACACCACCCAGGTGGTACCCGGCGGCTCGGTGACCGAGAAGTGGGTGCCGGTGGAGCGCGTCGGCCTGTACGCGCCCGGCGGCCGGTCCGTGTATCCCTCCTCCGTGGTCATGAACGTCGTGCCCGCCCAGGAGGCCGGCGTCGAGTCGATCGCGCTCGCCTCCCCGGCCCAGGCCGAGTTCGGCGGCCTGCCGCACCCGACGATCCTCGCCGCCTGCGCCCTGCTCGGCGTCGACGAGGTGTACGCGGCGGGCGGCGCCACCGCCGTCGCGATGTTCGCCCACGGCACCGAGTCCTGCCCGCCCGCCAACATGGTCACCGGCCCCGGCAACATCTGGGTCGCCGCAGCCAAGCGCTACTTCACCGGCAAGATCGGCATCGACGCCGAGGCCGGCCCGACCGAGATCGCCATCCTCGCGGACGCCACCGCCGACCCCGTGCACGTCACCTCCGACCTGATCAGCCAGGCCGAGCACGACCCGCTGGCCGCCGCCGTCCTCGTCACCGACTCCGTCGAGCTCGCGGACGCGGTGGAGAAGGAGCTGGAGCCGCAGGTCGCGGCCACCAAGCACGTCGAGGACCGGATCCGCCCGGCGCTGTCCGGCAGGCAGTCCGCGATCGTCCTGGTCGACGGCATCGACGAGGGCCTGCGGGTGGTCGACGCCTACGGCGCCGAGCACCTGGAGATCCAGACGGCCGACGCGGCAGCGGTCGCCGACCGCGTGAGGAACGCCGGTGCGATCTTCATCGGCCCCTGGGCGCCGGTCTCGCTCGGCGACTACGCGGCCGGCTCCAACCACGTACTCCCGACCGGCGGCTGCGCCTGCCACTCCTCGGGTCTGTCCGTCCAGTCCTTCCTGCGCGGCATCCACATCGTCGACTACACGAAGGACGCGCTGGCCGAGGTCGCCCACCACGTGGTGACGCTGGCTCAGGCGGAGGACTTGCCGGCGCACGGCGCGGCGATCAAGGCCCGGTTCGGCTGGAAGGTACCCGAGAGCAAGTGACTGGAATCGACGATCTCCCCGTACGGGACGAGCTGCGCGGCAAGTCCCCCTACGGCGCGCCCCAGTTGGACGTCCCCGTACGGCTGAACACCAACGAGAACCCCTACCCGCTGCCCGAGCCGCTGGTCGAGCGGATCACCGAGCGGGTGCGCGAGGCGGCCCGCGGCCTCAACCGCTACCCGGACCGGGACGCGGTGGAGCTGCGCACCAGGCTCGCCGAGTACCTGACGAAGACCGGCAAGTACGCCGTCGGCCCGGAGAACGTCTGGGCGGCCAACGGTTCCAACGAGGTCATCCAGCAGCTGCTGCAGACCTTCGGCGGGCCGGGCCGGACGGCGATCGGCTTCGAGCCGTCGTACTCGATGCACGTCCTCATCGCGCGCGGCACGGGGACGGGATGGATCTCCGGCCCGCGCAAGGCGGACTTCACGATCGACCTGGCGGCCGCCGAGAGGGCCATCGCCGAGCACCGGCCCGACGTCGTCTTCATCACCACCCCCAACAACCCCACGGGCAACGCGGTCCCGCCCGAGACGGTCCTCGCGCTGTACGAGGCGGCGCAGGCGGCGAAGCCGTCGATGGTGATCGTCGACGAGGCCTACATCGAGTTCAGCCACGGCGACTCGCTGCTGCCGCTGCTCGAAGGACGGCCGCATCTGGTCATCTCCCGCACGATGTCGAAGGCGTTCGGAGCCGCCGGTCTCCGCCTCGGCTACCTCGCCGCGCACCCGGCGGTCGTGGACGCCGTCCAGCTGGTCCGGCTGCCGTACCACCTGTCGGCGATCACGCAGGCGACCGCGCTGGCCGCCCTCGAGCACACCGACACGCTGCTGAAGTACGTCGAGCAGCTGAAGTCCGAGCGGGACCGGCTGGTCGACGAACTGCGCGCGATCGGCTACGACGTCACCGAGTCGGACGCGAACTTCATCCAGTTCGGGCGGTTCGAGGACTCCCACACGGCCTGGCGGAAGATCCTCGACCGGGGCGTCCTGGTCCGCGACAACGGCGTACCGGGCTGGCTGCGGGTCACCGCCGGAACCCCGGCCGAAAACGACGCGTTCCTCGACGCGGTCCGTGAGTTGAAGAAGGAGTACAGCGCATGAGCCGCGTAGGACGCGTGGAGCGCACGACCAAGGAGACCTCGGTCGTCGTCGAGATCGACCTCGACGGCACCGGGAAGACCGACATCGCGACCGGCGTCGGCTTCTACGACCACATGCTCGACCAGCTCGGCCGGCACGGTCTGTTCGACCTGACCGTCAAGACCGAGGGCGACCTGCACATCGACTCCCACCACACCATCGAGGACACCGCCCTCGCGCTGGGCGCCGCCTTCAAGCAGGCGCTCGGCGACAAGGTGGGGATCTACCGCTTCGGCAACTGCACGGTCCCGCTGGACGAGTCCCTCGCCCAGGTCACCGTCGACCTGTCCGGCCGCCCGTACCTCGTGCACACCGAGCCCGAGAACATGGCGCCGATGATCGGCGAGTACGACACCACGATGACCCGGCACATCCTGGAGTCCTTCGTCGCCCAGGCCCAGATCGCGCTGCACGTGCACGTGCCCTACGGGCGCAACGCGCACCACATCGTGGAGTGCCAGTTCAAGGCGCTGGCGCGGGCCCTGCGGTACGCCAGCGAGCGCGACCCGCGCGCGGCCAACATCCTGCCCTCGACGAAGGGCGCCCTGTAAAGCCATGAACGGACTGTCGACCCTCCTGATCGCCGTCGGCCTCTTCCTCGTCGGTGGCATCGTCTCCTTCGTCAAGCAGCAGATGCCGAAGAGCCTCATCGTGCTGCTCTCCATCGGCGCGGCGATGTGTCTCGTCGCGGGCGTCATGCGGCTGGAGGTGTGGAATTGAGCACCAAGAAGGTCGTCGTCTTCGACTACGGCTTCGGCAACGTCCGCTCCGCCGAGCGTGCCCTCGCACGCGCCGGAGCCGACGTCGAGATAACCCGCGACTTCGACAAGGCCATGAACGCCGACGGCCTGCTGGTCCCGGGCGTCGGCGCCTTCGCCGCCTGCATGCAGGGACTGAAGGGCGCGCGCGGCGACTGGATCATCGGCCGCCGGCTGTCCGGCGGGCGCCCGGTGATGGGCATCTGCGTCGGCATGCAGATCCTGTTCGCGCGCGGCATCGAGCACGGCGTGGAGACCGAGGGCCTGGACGAGTGGCCCGGCACGGTCGAGCCGCTCCAAGCCGCCATCGTGCCCCACATGGGCTGGAACACCGTCGAGGCCCCGGCCGGCTCCGAGCTGTTCGCCGGCCTGGACGCCGACGCGCGCTTCTACTTCGTGCACTCCTACGCCGTCCACGACTGGCAACTCGAGGCGCACAACCCGACGCTGCTCGCCCCCAAGGTCACCTGGTCGACGCACGGCAAGCCCTTCGTGGCCGCCGTGGAGAACGGTGCCCTGTGGGCCACGCAGTTCCACCCCGAGAAGTCCGGCGACGCCGGAGCGCAGCTGCTCACCAACTGGATCGGAACCCTGTAGACCATGGCCAAGCTCGAACTCCTCCCCGCCGTCGACGTCCGCGACGGCCAGGCCGTCCGCCTCGTGCACGGCGAGTCCGGGACCGAGACCTCCTACGGTTCCCCTCTTGAGGCAGCCCTGGCCTGGCAGCGGGCGGGCGCCGAGTGGCTGCACCTGGTCGACCTGGACGCCGCGTTCGGCACCGGGGACAACCGCGCGCTGATCGCCGAGGTCACCGAGGCGATGGACATCAAGGTGGAGCTGTCCGGCGGCATCCGGGACGACGACACCCTGGCCGCCGCCCTGGCCACCGGCTGCACGCGCGTGAACCTCGGCACGGCCGCCCTGGAGAGCCCCGAGTGGGTCGCCAAGGTCATCGCCGAGCACGGCGACAGGATCGCGGTCGGCCTGGACGTACGCGGTACGACCCTGCGCGGCCGCGGCTGGACCCGCGACGGCGGCGACCTGTACGAGACGCTGGAGCGCCTCAACAAGGAGGGCTGCGCGCGGTACGTCGTCACGGACATCGCGAAGGATGGCACGCTGCAGGGCCCGAACCTGGACCTGCTGAAGAACGTCTGCGCGGCGACGGACCGTCCGGTGGTCGCATCCGGCGGCGTGTCGTCGCTGGACGACCTGCGGGCCATCGCGGAGCTCGTGCCGCTCGGTGTCGAGGGCGCGATCGTCGGGAAGGCCCTGTATGCGAAGGCGTTCACCCTGGAAGAGGCTTTGGAGGCTGTGTCGTCATGACGTCCGATGCCGTGCGGCGCGTACAGAGCGAAAATCCCTGGGAAGAGACTTTCGGTTCCGCACGCGCCGTCGCAGCGGGCGACCGCGTCCTGGTCGCGGGCACGACATCCTTCAAGGGCAGCGTGCTGTACGGGGAAGGCGACCCGTACGAACAGGCGAAGGTGGCCTTCACCAGCGCCCTGGAGGCGATTGCCGAGTTCGGGCTGGGGCCCGAGTCGGTCATCAGGACCCGGATGTACCTGGCCCATCCCCGGGACGTCGACGACGTGGGCCGGGCCCACAAGGAGATCTTCGACTCCGTGCGCCCGGCCGCGACCCTGCTGATCGTGGAGGGCTTCGTCGACCCGCGCGTGCTGGTGTCGGTGGAGCTGGAAGCCTTCCGAGGCTAGAAGAAATCGTTTCGTGAGGAGCCGTGGATTCATGACCCTGGCGGTCCGAGTCATCCCCTGCCTGGACGTGGACAACGGCCGGGTCGTCAAGGGCGTCAACTTCCAGAACCTGCGCGACGCGGGTGACCCCGTCGAGATGGCCAAGGTGTACGACGCCGAGGGCGCCGACGAGCTGACGTTCCTGGACATCACCGCCTCGTCGGGCAACCGCGAGACGACCTACGACGTGGTGCGCCGCACCGCCGAGCAGGTGTTCATCCCGCTGACGGTCGGCGGCGGCGTCCGTACGGCCGAGGACGTGGACAAGCTGCTGCGGGCGGGCGCCGACAAGGTGGGCGTGAACACGGCCGCGATCGCCCGCCCGGACCTGATCCGGGAGATCGCGGAACGCTTCGGCCGGCAGGTGCTGGTCCTGTCGGTGGACGCGCGGCGGACCGAGTCCGGTTCGTTCGAGGTGACCACTCACGGAGGCCGCCGCGGCACCGGCATCGACGCGGTGGAATGGGCACACCGGGCGGCCGAGCTGGGCGCCGGTGAGATCCTGCTCAACTCCATGGACGCGGACGGTACGAAGGACGGCTACGACCTGGAGATGATCGCCGCGGTCCGCAAGCACGTGACGGTCCCCGTGATCGCCTCGGGCGGCGCCGGCAAGCTCGCCGACTTCCCGCCGGCCATCGCCGCGGGCGCGGACGCGGTACTGGCGGCGTCGGTGTTCCACTTCGGCGACCTGCGCATCGGCGAGGTGAAGCAGGCGTTGCGGGAGGCGGGTCATCCCGTGCGGTGACGCTGCGCTGGGCTTGGGCCCCGGTTGCCTGAGGGCGGCCGGGGCCTTTTGGCGGGCGTATGTGAAAGATAACTTGCGCAAAATTTATTGCGCAAGTTTTCTTTCTTGTCTATTGTGAGGGACATGGCGCGCGACGAGAACCGCAACATCACCGATCTGGGCACGCTCAAGGCGCTGGCCCATCCGCTGCGCATGAGGCTCTACCGGCTGCTGTTCGTGGCCGGGACGGCGACCGCCTCGCAGCTTGCCGAGCGGGTGGACGAGGCGGTGTCGCTGGTCAGCTACCACCTGCGCAAGCTCGCCGAGCACGGGCTGATCGAGGAGGCCGAGCCGCGCAGCGGGGACGCGCGGGAACGCTGGTGGCAGCCTGCCTCGGACGGGGTCTCCATCCGGGACGAGGACTTCCGGGACGCGCCGGAGAAGGTGGCGGCGCACCTGGCGGCCTCCCGGCTCTTCCTGGACCAGCGCGTCGAGATGTACCGCACCTACCTCGACGAGCGCGCCCACTGGGGGCCGGAGTGGAACGAGGCCGCGTACGACGGCGAGTCGCTGCTGCGGCTGACGGCCGCGGAACTGGCCGAGCTGAACAAGGACCTGCAGGACGTCCTCAAGAGGTACGACGAGCTGGGGCGCGCCCGGGAGGCCGCCGGTGACGTCGAAGGGCGCGAGCACGTCGCGCTGCACGTGTACGGGTTCCCCTTCCGCGTCTGAGAGAGGCCACCGCCTTGACCACCGTGTCCGCGGCATCCGCCGACGAATGTGCCGTCGAGCGCCCCGCCCACCGCGACGGCAACGTCCTGCGCTGGCTCGCCGCCTACACCGCGTCGATGGTGGGCGACAACGTCTACTACCTCGCCCTGTCCTGGGCGGCGGTGCGCGCGGGGTCGCCCTCACAGGCCGGAATCGTGATGGCGGTGAGCGCGCTGCCCAGGGCCCTGCTGATGCTGGGCGGGGGAGTGATCGCGGACCGGCTCGGACCGCGGAAGGTCGTCATCGGTAGCGACGCGGTGCGCTGCGCGGCCGTCCTCGCGGTGTCGGGCCTGCTGTTCGTCACCAGCCCCGGCCTGGGGCCCCTGGCGCTGCTCGCCCTTGTCTTCGGCACCGTGGATGCCGTGTTCATGCCCGCTGTGGGCGCCCTCCCCGCGCGGGTGACGAGCCGCGGTCAGCTCGCGCGCGTACAGGGCATGCGGGGCCTGGCGATCCGGTTCGCGAGCGTCGTCGGCGCTCCGCTCGGCGGCCTCGGCGTCGCGGTGGGCGGCGCGGCGGCGGCATTCGGGCTCGCGGGGCTGCTGATCGCGGTGTCGGTGCCGCTGGTGGTCTCCGTACGGATGCGGGAGCTGCCACCGGACGACAGCCCCGGCGCCCGTGACACCACCGCCTGGCGCGACCTCGTGGCGGGTCTGCGCTACATACGCCGCCATCGCGTCCTCGCCCCGTTGATGCTGGCCATCGCCCTTGGTGACCTCGGCTTCGTCGGTCCGCTCAACGTGGGCCTGACCCTGCTGGCCGACGAGCGGGGCTGGGGTGCTTCCGGCATGGGCTGGGTGCTGGCCGGTTTCGGGACCGGGGCGGCCGTGGCCTCCCTGCTGCTGACCGTGCGCGGACGGGTGCCGCACGCGGGGTACGTGGCCGCGTACGCGATCTTCGCGGGCTCCGTGGCCATCGGCGCCCTCGCCTACGTCCCGAGCGTCGTCGCCGCCGTCGAAGTGGCCCTGCTGATCGGCCTCCTCGCGGGACTCAGCGGCGCCGTGTGCGGCGCGCTGCTGCAGACCCAGGCCGACCCCGCCTGCCTCGGACGCGTCACCGCCGTCTCCAGCCTGGTCAGCCTGGGCTTCGCCCCGCTCAGCATGCCGCTGTCCGCAGCCGCCATCGGGGCCTGGGGACCGGCCCGGTGTTCGTCGTCAGCGCGACGGTCTGCGGACTGGGCGGGGTCGTCGCCCTGGGCGTCCGCGAACTCCGCCGCGCCGAGCTCCCCCGCTGAACCCCGGCCGGCTCAGAAGCTGAACCCGGCTGGCTCAGATCCCCAGCTGCTTCGTCTCGGCCAGCTTCTCGATCGCCTCCTTGTCGCCGTCCACTTCGACGCGGGCCGCGCTCTGCCGGCCGAACGCGAACAGCAGCAGCTCCGACGGCTCGCCCGTCACCGTCACGACCGGCGTGCCGCGGTGGGCGACGGCCGTCTGGCCGTTGGGGCGGCGCAGGACCAGGCCCGTCGGCACGCCCCGGCCCAGCAGGCGGGCGGTGCGCTCCAGGCGGGACCACAGGGCGTCCTGGAAGACGGAGTCGAGCTCGCGCGGCGTCCAGTCGGGCTGGGCGCGGCGGACGTCCTCCGTGTGGACGTAGAACTCGACGGTGTTGGCGGCCTCGTCGATCTGCTTGAGCTGGAAGGGTGAGAAGCGCGGCGGACCGGTACGGATCAGCTGGATCAGCTCCTCGTACGGCTTCGCGGCGTACTCCTCCATCACCTTCCCCAGGTGGGGCGCCAGCGGCTTGATCAGGGCGCCCCCGGCCGCGTCGAGGCGGCGTTCGCGCACCACCACGTGCGCGGCGAGATCACGGGTCCGCCAGCCGTCGCAGAGGGTGGGTGCGTCCGGACCGGCGGTTTCCAAGAGGTCGGCGAGCAGGAGCCGTTCACGCTTGGCATAGGTCGACATATGGTCAGCCTACGACTACGTAGGAGGTCCGCCCACTGGACGCGAACGGCCCCTGTCGGTCTCGCGCGGCACAATGGCACCCATGACCAGCACGCCCCCGCCCAGCAGCCTCGACCCCGAGATCGCCGCGCGCCTCAAGCGCAGCGCCGACGGGCTCCTGCCCGCGATCGCCCAGCAGTACGACACCGGTGAGGTGCTCATGCTCGGCTGGATGGATGACGAGGCGCTGCACCGCACGCTGACGACCGGCCGCTGCACCTACTGGTCGCGCAGCCGTCAGGAGTACTGGGTCAAGGGCGACACCTCCGGGCACGTCCAGTACGTCAAGTCCGTCGCCCTCGACTGCGACGCCGACACCGTGCTGGTCAAGGTCGACCAGGTCGGCGCCGCCTGCCACACCGGCGCCCGCACCTGTTTCGATGCCGACGTACTGCTCAAGGACGCCGATTCCGGCGTACCGGCCTCGGATCAGTAAGGTCAGCCGCCATGGACCTCGAGACGTTCCGCAAGCTGGCCACCGACCGCCGCGTCATCCCGGTCACGCGCAAGCTCCTCGCCGACGGCGACACCCCGGTCGCGCTCTACCGCAAGCTCGCCGCCGAGCGCCCCGGCACCTTCCTGCTGGAGTCCGCGGAGAACGGCCGCACCGCGTTTCAGTGGTCCCGGTACTCCTTCGTCGGCGTGCGCAGCGCCGCCACCCTGACGGAGAAGGACGGCCGGGCGCACTGGCTCGGCACCCCGCCGGTCGGCGTCCCCGTGGAGGGCGATCCACTGGCCACCCTGCGGGCCACCATCGAGGCCCTGCACACGCCCCGCGACCTCGCCCACGACCTGGGCCTGCCGCCCTTCACCGGCGGCATGGTCGGCTATCTGGGCTACGACATCGTGCGCCGTCTGGAGAAGATCGGCCCCGGCGAGCGGGACGACCTGAAGCTGCCCGAGCTGACCATGCTGCTCACCTCCGACCTCGCCGTCCTCGACCACTGGGACAGCACGGTCCTGCTGATCGCCAACGCGATCAACCACAACGACCTCGACACGGGCGTCGACGAGGCCTACGCCGACGCCGTGGCCCGCCTGGACGCCATGGAGGCGGACCTGTCCCGCCCGGTCGCCCAGCCGCCGGCCGTCCTGCCGCCCTCCGAGCTCCCCGAGTACACCGCCCTGTGGGGCGGTCCGGACTTCCAGGCGGCCGTGGAGGACATCAAGGAGCGCATCCGCGCGGGCGAGGCCTTCCAGGTCGTCCCCTCGCAGCGCTTCGAAACGCCGTGCACGGCAAGCGCGTTGGACGTCTATCGGGTGCTCAGGGCCACCAACCCGTCGCCGTACATGTACCTGTTCCGCTTCGACGGGTTCGACGTCGTCGGCTCCTCCCCCGAGGCGCTGGTGAAGGTGGAGGACGGGCGGGCCATGGTGCACCCCATCGCCGGCACCCGGCCCCGCGGCGCCACCCCGCGGGAGGACCAGGCCCTCGCCGAGGAGCTGCTGGCCGACCCCAAGGAGCGCGCCGAGCACCTGATGCTCGTGGACCTCGGGCGCAACGACCTCGGCCGGGTCTGCGAGCCCGGCTCGGTGGAGGTCGTCGACTTCATGTCCATCGAGCGGTACTCGCACGTGATGCACATCGTCTCGACGGTGACCGGGCAGGTCGCGGAGGGCCGTACTGCCTTCGACGTGCTGACGGCCTGCTTCCCGGCCGGTACCCTGTCCGGCGCGCCGAAGCCGCGCGCGATGCAGATCATCGACGAACTCGAGCCGTCCCGCCGGGGGTTGTACGGCGGCTGCGTCGGCTACCTCGACTTCGCGGGCGACTCCGACACCGCCATCGCCATCCGTACGGCCCTGCTGCGCAACGGCACGGCATACGTCCAGGCCGGAGCCGGCATCGTCGCCGACTCCGACCCGGTCGCGGAGGACACCGAGTGCCGCAACAAGGCGGCGGCCGTCCTCCGCGCGGTGCACACCGCCAACCGGCTCAGCTCGTAGGGCTGTTCAGCCGGTGAAGGCCGCCGTGGCGTTCGGGATGCCCAGGCCGGACGGGCCTGGCATGTTCCACAGCCACACGTCTGGCATGTTCCACACCCACACGTATGGCAAGGGTGATCGTTGAAGCTGCGACTTTCCTTTGCCGTTCCCGGGCGACTCATGTGCTGTTTCTGAGATGTCCACGGCGAAACAGTTGCGTGATCACGGGTTGACACGCCCCGGGTGACGCCGCCGACGCGGCGCAGGCGATAGTGGAGTACGTGACAGCTGCACCTCACCCCCGTTCCGAAGCCGCCGGCCCCGCCCGGTCGGGCCGCCGCAGCCTCGCCGTCGCCCTGCTGTGCGGTGGCCTCGGCGCGGCCGTGGCGCTGCTGGCCACCCGGCAGCGCTGGGCGGAGGGCACCGCGACGGTGGCCGGCGGCGCCTTCCCCCTGACCGCCAAGGGCGGCGAGGTCACGGGCGTGCCCGCGGCGCTCGCCGTAGTGGGCCTCGCCGCACTCGTCGCCGTCTTCGCCGTGCGCCGGGCCGGCCGTGTCCTGGTCGCCGCCCTGCTCGCGCTCTCCGGCGCCGGCACGGTCGCCGCCGCCCTGCTCGGCGCCACCGACAGCTCCGCGCTCGACGAGAAGGCCGCGCAGGCCTCCGGCGACACCGCCGCCACCGCGGCCGCGCTCACCCACACCGGCTGGCCCTACGTCGCGGCCGTGGGCGGCGCCCTGCTCCTCCTCGCCGGCCTGCTCGCCCTGCGCCACGGCCGCCAGTGGCCGGCGATGTCCGGCCGCTACGACCGTGCCGGAGCACCCCGCTCCCGCGCGGCACGCCCGGTCGACCCCGACCGTCCGGAGGACCTCTGGAAGGCCCTCGACCGCGGCGAGGACCCGACCGACACCGAACCGGTCTGACCGCCGCTTCCCGCAGCCGCCGTCCCGTTGTGTTGAAACGGGCGGGGCGAGGGGCCACCCCCGCTCACGTGCCGCGGGCGCGTACGGGACAATGGACGACGAGCGTCCGGCTCAGACACGTACACAGCAACGAGGAGCAAGTCATGGCGGGCAGCAGCCACGGTCACACCCCGGCCGCCTGGACCGGTGTCATCATCACCTTCATCGGTTTCTGCGTCGCGGGCGCCTTCATGGTGATGGCCCGGCCGGTCGGCTTCTGGGCTGGTATCGCGATCGTGCTGCTCGGCGGTGTCGTCGGCGGCATCATGCGCATGATGGGCCTGGGGCAGAAGGGCGAGCACCCGGTTCACCAGTTCACGAACAAGATCGAGGAGCGCGAGCCGGCGCGCGCCGAGGGCTGACGTCCCTGGAGCGGACGGGAGCCGACGTCCCCGTACGGCGGGCGAGAACCGACGTCCGTACGGCGGACCTGTACGACTTCGTGGGGCGGCTCGGCGCCGATACGGCGTGGCCGCCCCGCACGCGCGCGTGCGGGGCGCGGAGGGCAGAATGCGAGGCGTGAACGCCGACAGCCAGCGGGTGACGCAGGGCCGGACGCCGATCCCCCGCCCGAGGGGCCCGCACGACGGCCGGGCGGTGCCGATGCACGCCGCAGCCGTGCTGGGGCGGCTCGCCGTCCCCGCCGGGATCCTGGCCGCGGTCGCCGGGGCCTTCGCCTACGTCGGGACCGTGGACCCCAACGAGCCCGGCCACTACCCCGTCTGCCCCCTGCTGCGCTACACGGGCGTCTACTGCCCCGCCTGCGGCGGACTGCGCAGTGCCCACGCCTTCGTCCACGGGGACTTCCTCACGGCCCTCCAGGACAACGCGCCTGCCGTCGCGGGCTACGTCGTCCTCGCCGTGGTGTGGACCGTCTGGGTGGTCCGGGCGGTGCGCGGGCGGCCGCTGCGGATCGAGCTCGGGCCGGTGCAGCTGTGGAGCCTGGGCGCGTTGCTGCTGGCCTTCACCGTTGTCCGGAACCTGCCGTTCGGTGGCTGGCTCCATCCTTGATCAACTGGCGTATGTCCAGGTAGTGGGACCGCCGTCAACCGGATGCGAGGCCTGCGCCCCGCTCCGGATACCATCGCAGTGACCACCGGTTTCGTCTGCTTGAGGCGGGCCGCCGGCGGCAGCTCGACCCGCTTGAACAGTCAACCGTCTGGAAGGGGGCCGCTCGCGTGAGTGTGCTCGACGAGATCATCGACGGAGTCCGTGCCGACCTCGCGGAGCGGCAGGCGCGCGTCAGCCTCGACGAGCTCAAGGAGCGCGCGGCGAAGGCCCCCGCGGCCAAGGACGGGGTGGCCGCGCTGCGCGGCGACGGCGTCAAGGTCATCTGCGAGGTCAAGCGCTCCAGCCCGTCCAAGGGCGCGCTGGCCGCGATCGCGGACCCGGCCGGGCTTGCCGCGGACTACGAAGCGGGCGGCGCAACCGTCATCTCCGTCCTCACCGAGCAGCGCCGCTTCGGCGGCTCGCTCGCGGACCTGGAGGCGGTCCGCGCCCGCGTGGACATCCCGGTCCTGCGCAAGGACTTCGTCGTCACCTCGTACCAGCTGTGGGAGGCCCGGGCGTACGGCGCCGACCTCGTCCTACTGATCGTCGCGGCCCTCGACCAGCCCGCGCTGGAGTCGCTGATCGAGCGCGCGGTGTCCATCGGGCTCACCCCGCTCGTCGAGGTGCACGACGAGGACGAGGTCGAGCGCGCGGTGGACGCGGGCGCCAAGGTGATCGGCGTCAACGCGCGCAACCTGAAGACCCTCGAGGTCGACCGCTCGACGTTCGAGCGCGTCGCACCGGAGATCCCCGCCGGCATCGTCAGGGTCGCCGAGTCCGGCGTCCGCGGCCCGCACGACCTCATCGCCTACGCCAACGCCGGCGCCGACGCGGTCCTGGTCGGCGAGTCCCTCGTCACCGGCCGCGACCCCAAGACGGCGGTCGCCGACCTGGTGGCGGCCGGGGAGCACCCGGCGCTGCGGCACGGGCGGGGCTGACGCGTGCCGGTCACACGAGTGGCCGTACGTCGGTAGAGTGTGCCCTGATGATGCTCCCGATCACCGTGCCCACCAGGGACCCGTACGCCCGCCTCGCCCGCGGGTGCCGGCCCCGAGGCTGCCGTGCGCCTGCGCGACGGGTGCACGGGCGGCGGGTGCGGTACGTCATCGGTGACGAGCCGGGCCAGGTGAACGGGATGCGATGGCGCGGCCCGCGTGCGCGCCGGTCACTTGCGGTGAGCTGAACCACGGCTTCCCGGGAGAGGCCTGCCCCACTGGCGAGGAGTCTTTGCGCTCAGCCGAGGACCGGCCCTGGCGGCTCAGGGTCGGATCCCGCGAGGGCGGATCCCGGTAATCGCGGTTGCTGAGGGTCGTCTCCCACCGAGGGCTGCTCCCGGCTGCCGGGGACCGCGCCTCACAGAGGGCCGCTCCCTGCCGTCAGGACCGCCCTCACCGAGGACCGCTGCCTGCCGCCCGGGCCGCTGAGGACTGCCCCTGCGAAGGCCTCTCCTCTCGCCCCGGCGAAGGTTTCTTCCCCAGCCCCTTCCGACAGTCGGGGCGGGCGGCCGGGAGAGCAAGCTCGAGGACAGCGCGCGCACGCGACCAACGTGACCCCTGTCAGAACAACCCCGGGGCTTCGCCCCTGCGAGGTAACCGCATGCCCAGCGAGTTCTTCATCCCCGACCCGGAGGGTCAGGTCCCCAGCGCCGAGGGCTACTTCGGCGCGTTCGGCGGCAAGTTCATCCCGGAGGCCCTCGTCGCCGCCGTGGACGAGGTCGCCGTCGAGTACGACAAGGCGAAGGCCGACCCCGAGTTCGCCCGCGAGCTCGACGACCTGCTCGTCAACTACACCGGCCGGCCCAGCGCCCTCACGGAGGTTCCGCGGTTCGCCGAGCACGCCGGCGGCGCCCGCGTCTTCCTCAAGCGTGAGGACCTCAACCACACCGGCTCCCACAAGATCAACAACGTGCTCGGCCAGGCCCTGCTCACCAAGAGGATGGGCAAGACGCGCGTCATCGCGGAGACCGGTGCCGGCCAGCACGGCGTCGCCACGGCGACCGCCTGCGCGCTGTTCGGCCTCGAGTGCACCATCTACATGGGCGAGATCGACACCAAGCGCCAGGCCCTCAACGTGGCCCGCATGCGCATGCTCGGCGCCGAGGTCGTCGCCGTGAAGTCCGGCAGCCGGACGCTGAAGGACGCCATCAACGAGGCCTTCCGCGACTGGGTCGCCAACGTCGACCACACCCACTACCTCTTCGGTACCGTCGCCGGCCCGCACCCCTTCCCGGCCATGGTCCGCGACTTCCACCGCGTCATCGGCGTCGAGGCGCGCCGCCAGCTCCTGGAGCGTGCCGGGCGCCTGCCCGACGCCGCCGTCGCCTGCGTCGGCGGCGGTTCCAACGCCATCGGCCTCTTCCACGCCTTCATCCCGGACACGGACGTACGCCTCATCGGCTGCGAGCCCGCCGGACACGGCATCGAGACCGGCGAGCACGCGGCGACCCTGACCGCCGGTGAGCCCGGCATCCTGCACGGCTCCCGCTCGTACGTCCTGCAGGACGAGGAGGGCCAGATCACCGAGCCGTACTCGATCTCGGCGGGACTCGACTACCCGGGCATCGGACCCGAGCACTCCTACCTCAAGGACTCGGGCCGCGGCGAGTACCGCGCGATCACCGACGACGCGGCCATGCAGGCCCTGCGCCTGCTGTCGCAGACCGAGGGCATCATCCCGGCCATCGAGAGCGCCCACGCGCTGGCCGGCGCCCTGGAGGTCGGCCGGGAGCTGGGCAAGGACGGGCTGATCGTGGTCAACCTCTCCGGCCGCGGCGACAAGGACATGGACACCGCCGCCCGCTACTTCGGCCTGTACGACACCGACGCCACCGTGGCCGCGGACGCCGACACCGACGCCGCCGAGATCGAGGGGGACGCCAAGTGAGCGGGAACATCCGGCTGTTGACCGACACCCTCGCCGCCGCCAAGGCCGAGGGGCGCTCCGCGCTCATCGCCTACCTCCCGGCCGGGTTCCCGACCGTGGACGGCGGTATCGAGGCCATCAAGGCGGTCTTCGACGGCGGCGCGGACATCGTGGAGGTCGGCCTGCCGCACAGCGACCCCGTCCTCGACGGGCCCGTCATCCAGACCGCCGACGACATCGCCCTGCGCGGCGGTGTCAAGATCGCGGACGTGATGCGCACGGTGCGGGAGGCCCACGAGGCCACCGGGAGACCGGTGCTCGTCATGACGTACTGGAACCCGATCGACCGCTACGGCGTCGAGCGGTTCACCGCCGAGCTCGCGGAGGCGGGCGGCGCCGGATGCATCCTGCCCGACCTGCCCGTCCAGGAATCGGCCCTGTGGCGGGAGCACGCCGAGAAGCATGGCCTCGCGACGGTCTTCGTCGTGGCGCCGAGCAGCAAGGACGAGCGGCTCGCCGAGATCACCGCGGCGGGCTCCGGGTTCGTCTACGCCGCCTCGCTGATGGGCGTCACGGGTACCCGTGAGTCGGTCGGCGCGCAGGCCCAGGACCTGGTGCAGCGCACCCGGGCCTCCGGCACCGACCTGCCGGTCTGTGTCGGCCTCGGCGTCTCCAACGGCGCCCAGGCCGCCGAGGTCGCCGGCTTCGCCGACGGCGTGATCGTCGGCTCGGCCTTCGTCAAGCGGATGCTGGACGCCCCCGACCACGCGGCGGGCCTCGAGGCCGTCCGCGCCCTCGCGGCCGAGCTGGCGAAGGGCGTGCGCGGGCAGGCGTAACGGCGCCCATGTGGGCGTAACGGAAAATTCGGTCACTCGAACGGGTGGACCTGGGTCCGGGGAGGCGCAATGCGCCTCCCCGGTTCGTTCTGGAGGTGTGAGCGAGAAGAACCATGAGCGAAAGCGCACCGTCCGGGAGCGGCTGGCGGTCGAGCGCGAGAAGCAGCGGGCCGCGGAGAAACGACGGCGCACGCTGATCGTCGCCGCAAGCGCCGTCTGCGTCCTGGGTCTGGCGACGGTGATCGGTGTGGTCGCCGCGAAGGTCGGCAAGCACAAGGGCAGCGGCGCGGGCCCGGTCGTGGCGCCCTCGGGGGCGCAGGGCAAGGACAGCCTCGCGATCGCGGTCGGCAAGGACGGCGCCAGGTCGACGCTCACCGTGTGGGAGGACTTCCGCTGTCCGGCCTGCCAGGCCTTCGAGGCGGCGTACCGCCCGACGGTCCACGAGCTGACCGACTCCGGCAAGCTGAGAGTGGAGTACCACCTCGTCACGCTCATCGACGGCAACCTCGGCGGCAGCGGCTCCCTCCGCGCGGCCAACGCCGTGGCCTGCGCCCAGGACGCCGGCAAGTTCGCGGCGTACCACGACGTGCTGTACGAGAACCAGCCCAAGGAGACGGAAGACACCTACGCGAGCAACGACAAGCTGATCGAGCTGGCGGGCAAGGCCAACGGCCTGGACACCCCCACCTTCCGCAAGTGCGTCAACGACGGCACCCACGACAGCTGGGTCCAGAAGTCCCAGAAGGCCTTCCAGACCGGCGGCTTCTCCGGCACCCCGTCGGTGTCGCTGAACGGCAAAAACATCCTCCAGGACCGGACGATGACCCCGGCCAAGCTGAAGCAGATGGTGGAGGCGGCCGACAAGGGATGAGTGCGGCGGCTGGGGGTCCCCCCCACGCCGTCAAGGCAGTGGGGGAGGTGCCGTCGCGGGGCACCGCCTGTTATGGAGCCGTAGCCGGGCTGCCTGCCATGGGCCCGGTCCGGCTACGGTAGCGTCGACCCTGCCATGGAACTTGCCTACATTCCCAGCCCGTCGCGCGGTGTGCTGTACCTCGGCCCCATTCCGCTGCGCGGCTACGCGTTCTGCATCATCATCGGTGTCTTCGTTGCCGTCTGGCTCGGCAACAAGCGCTGGATCGCCCGCGGCGGGCGGGCCGGCACGGTGGCCGACATCGCGGTCTGGGCCGTACCGTTCGGCCTGGTCGGCGGCCGGCTCTACCACGTGATCACGGACTACGAGCTGTACTTCAGCGAGGGCCGTGACTGGGTGGACGCCTTCAAGGTGTGGGAGGGCGGCCTCGGCATCTGGGGCGCGATCTCGCTCGGCGCGGTGGGCGCGTGGATCGGCTGCCGCCACCGTGGCATCACCCTGCCCTCGTACGCCGACGCCGTCGCGCCCGGCATCGCCTTCGCGCAGGCCATCGGGCGCTGGGGCAACTGGTTCAACCAGGAGCTGTACGGGCGGGAGACGCACGTTCCCTGGGCGCTGCACATCACCTCGTCGGCGGACGGCCGGGTGCCGGGGTACTACCACCCGACGTTCCTGTACGAGTCCCTGTGGTGCATCGGCGTCGGCTTCCTGGTCATCTGGGCCGACCGCCGCTTCCAGTTGGGCCACGGCCGGGCGTTCGCCCTGTACGTCGCCGCGTACTGCGTGGGCCGCGGCTGGGTCGAGTACATGCGCGTCGACGACGCCCACCACATCCTCGGCCTCCGGCTGAACGACTGGACCGCGCTGATCGTGTTCCTGCTCGCGGTGGCGTACATCGTGGTGTCGTCGAAGAAGCGGCCCGGTAGGGAAGCCGAGGTTGAGCCCGGCGCCGGGCCCACCGACGGTGACGGAGCCTCCGGCGGAGAGATCGAGTCCCCTGCCGAGGCCGACGTGAAGACCGAGGCCGAGGCCGACTCCTCGGACGTGAAGGACGAGGCCGAGTCGGCGAAGAAGAGCTGACGGCTGGTTGTACGTCGACGAGGGCGCCCGGACCACGCGGCGGCAGCCGCACAGGAAGAAGGTCCGGGCGCCCTCGTCGTGTGTGGTCAGCGGCCCAAGAAGTCAGCACCTGCGGGCCAGCGCCAGTGTCCTCCGGGCCGCTGCCACCACCGCCGCGTCGATGAAGCGGCCGTCCGGGAGGGCCTGGGCGCCCTGCTGTGTGGTGGCCGCCTTGATGATCGTCTCGGCCTCTTCGAGCTCCCGGTCGGTCGGGAGGTAGGCGCGTTCGATGATCGGGAGCTGGCGGGGGTGGATGGCCGCGCGGCCGCGGAAGCCCAGGGTGCGGCCGTGGGCGCAGGAGGCCGCCAGGCCCTCCAGGTCCCGGATGTCGGGATGGACCGACTGGGCCGGCGGGGGCAGGCCCGCCGCTCGTGCGGCGACCACGACACGGGCGCGCGACCAGTCGAGGCCCGCGTCGTCCCGTACACCCAGGTCGGCCCGGAGATCCGCCTCGCCGATCGAGATGCCCCGCAGGGACGCGTGCGCGGAGGCGATGGCGTAGGCGTGCTCGATGGCCAGGGCGGTTTCGAGCAGGGCGTACAGCGGCGGCCCCCCTCCGTCGGCCGGGGGCGTGTCCGCCTCGGCCTCCGTCCGTTCCGCGATCCGTACCACCTGCTCGGCGGACGTCACCTTCGGCAGCCGCAGCCCGGCGAGGCCGGGGAGGGCCGCCACCGCCTCGAGGTCCGCGGTCGCCAGCGGTGCGTCCAGGGCGTTGACGCGGACGTGGACCGGGACCGGCGGCGGTTCGGTCAGCAGCTCGGCCGTGGCGGCGCGGGCGTACTCCTTGCGGTCCGGGGCGACCGCGTCCTCCAGGTCGATCACGACCACGTCGGCGCCGGAGACGAGCGCCTTGGCGACGACGTGCGGGCGGTCGCCGGGGGCGTAGAGCCAGGTGAGGGGGAAGGGGGCGGTGGCCGTCACAGGGCGCCCTCCGCGCGCAGCGCGGCCAGCTCGGCCGGGGTCAGGCCCAGTTCGGTCAGGACCGCGTCCGTGTCCGCGCCGTGCGGGCGGCCCGCCCAGCGGATCGCGCCGGGGGTGGCGGAGAGGCGGAAGAGGACGTTCTGCATGCGGAGGCGGCCCAGTTCCGGGTCGTGGAGCGTGGTGATGGTGCCGAGGGCCTGGTATTGCGGGTCGGCCATCACGTCCCGTACGTCCTGGATCGGCGCGATCGCCGCCTCCGCCTTCTCGAAGGCTTCCAGTACCTCGGAGCGGGTGTGCCTGGCGATCCAGCCGCCGACCGCCTCGTCGAGCACGTCGGCGTGGCGGGCCCGGTCCGCGCCCGTCGCGAACCACGGTTCGTCGATCAGCTCCGGGCGGCCCACCAGGCGCATCACGCGCTCCGCCACCGACTGGGCGGACGTCGAGACGGCGACCCAGGTGCCGTCGGCCGTGCGGTAGGTGTTGCGCGGGGCGTTGTTCTGGGTGCGGTTGCCGGTGCGGGGCTGGACGTGTCCGAGCTGGTCGTACCAGATCGGCTGCGGGCCGAGGACCGTCAGGATCGGCTCGATGATCGCCATGTCGACGATCTGGCCCTCGCCCGTGCGCTCCCGTGCGGCGAGCGCGGTCATCACGGCGTACGCCGTCGCCAGGCCCGCGATCGAGTCGGCCAGCCCGAACGGCGGGAGCGTCGGGGCCGCGTCCGGTTCCCCGGTGATCGCGGCGAAGCCGCTCATCGCCTCGGCGAGGGTGCCGAAGCCGGGGCGGCGCGCGTACGGGCCGAACTGGCCGAAGCCGGTGACCCGGGCGAGGACCAGGCGTGGGTTGGCCGCCGACAGCTCCGGCCAGCCGAGGTCCCACTTCTCCAGGGTGCCGGGGCGGAAGTTCTCGACGATCACGTCGGCGGTGGCGGCGAGGCGTAGCAGGGTGGCCCGGCCGCCCGGCTTGGACAGGTCCAGCGTGATCGTGTGCTTGTTGCGGCCGAGCAGCTTCCACCACAGGCCGACGCCGTTCTTCGACGGGCCGTGGCCGCGGGAGGGGTCGGGCTTGGTGGGGTGCTCGACCTTGATGACCTCGGCACCGAAGTCGCCGAGCATGGTGGCTGCGATCGGTCCGGCGAAGAGGGTGGCGAGATCGAGGACACGGACGCCGGCCAGCGGGGCGGAGGCGGGCTGCGGGGCGGAGGCGGGCTGTTGGGCGGAGGCGGGCTGTTGGGTGGTCCTTGGTGCGGAGGTGGTCTGCGACGCGGTGGTCTGCGATCCGGTGGTCTGTGACGCGGTGGTCTGTGACGCGGTGGTCTGTGACGCGGTGGTCTGTGACGCGGTGGTCTGTGGTGCGGTGGTCTGTGGTGCGGCGGCGGACTGCGATCCGGAGGTCTGCGACGCGGTGGGGCGGGGCGTGCTCATGAGGTGAACTGCGCCTCGATCTCCGGGCGGTACGGCATCGACGCCGACGCCCCGGCCCGCTGCACCGACAGCGCGGCCGCCGCGGCCGCCCAGGCCAGCGCCTGACGCATCGGCCGGTCCTCGCCGAGGCCCACCGCGAGCGCGCCGACGAAGGTGTCGCCCGCGCCGGTCGAGTCCACGGCGGTGACCCGGGGCGCGGGCACGGTCACCGGTTCGGCGCCACGGGTCGCGTACAGGCTGCCCGCCGCGCCCAGCGTGACGACGACCTCCGGCACCTGGTCGAGCAGGTCCGTGGCCGCGCTGTGCGGGTCGGTGAGGCCGGTCAGGGTGGCGGCCTCGTGCTCGTTGGGGACCAACAGGTCGACGGCGGTGAGGAGTTCGGTGGGAAGAGGCTGGGCGGGGGCCGGGGTGAGAATCGTCCGGACACCGTGGCGGCGGGCCGCCCGGGCGCCCGCGAGGACCGCGTCCAGGGGGATCTCCAGCTGGAGCAGCAGCGCGTCGGCGGAGGCGATGAGGCCCTCGTCGCGGGGGGCGAGGTGGTCGACGGTGCCGTTGGCGCTCGGGATGACGACGATCGCGTTGCCGCCCTCGTCGTCCACGACGATGTGCGCGGTACCGGACGGGCTTTCCACGGTGCGCAGGTGGTCGGTGTCCACGCCGGAGGATTCGAGGGTGGAGCGCAGGCGGGCACCGAAGGCGTCGTTGCCGACCGCGCCGATCATCGACACCGTGGCGCCCGCGCGGGCCGCGGCGATCGCCTGGTTGGCGCCCTTGCCGCCGGGGATCGTGCGGAACTCCCGTCCCGTCACGGTCTCTCCGCGCTGCGGGGCCTTCTCGACGTAGGCGACGAGGTCCATGTTCGTGCTGCCGAGCACGACGATGTCGGTCATGGGCGGGACGCCTCCAGCTGGGTGAGGTGGGCCAGGGTGTCGAAGCCGGTGCCGTTGAAGTCGCCGACGGACGTGGCCAGCCGGTTCTTCAGCGGGGCCGTCCAGCGGTCGGGGAGTGCGGCGGGGCTGCCGGCCAGGAGGGCGGCGATGCTGCCGGCCGTGGCGCCGTTGGAGTCGGTGTCCCAACCCCCGGACACGGCACGGCAGATGGAGCCCGTGAAGTCGCCGTTCGCGTGGGTGAGGGCGGCGGCGGTCAGGGCGGTGTTGGGGATGGCGTGGACCCAGTGGTGGGTAAGGGAGTGGCGGGCGTGGAGTTCGTCCACCACCGCGGCGAAGTCCTCCTGGGACCGGGCCAGTTGGACGGCGTGGCGGACCGCCCGGGCAAGCCGGGAGCCGGGCGGCACGACGGTGAGGCCGGTGGCCAGGCAGGTGTGGACGTCGTGGGTGCCGGTGGCCGCGGTCGCCATGGCGGCGGCAGCGAACATCGCCGCGTAGACGCCGTTCGCGGTGTGAGTGAGGGTGGCGTCGCGGTAAGCCTGTTCGGCGGCGGCCGCCGGATCGCCGGGGTTGGTCCAGCCGTGCATGTCGGCGCGGATCAGGGCACCGATCCATTCACGGAAGGGGTTGCGGTGGCGGGCGGTGTGCGGGGGCTCGATGCCGGTGAGGAGGTTGCGGTAGGCGACGCGCTCGGCGGTGAAGGTGCGGCCGGCGGGCAGTTCGTCCAGCCAGAGGCGGGCCACGTCGGTGGTGGTGAAGGTCCTGCCGTGGCGTTGCAGCAGAAGGAGGTTGACGAGGGGGTAGTTGAGGTCGTCGTCCTCGGGCATGCCGTCGATGTTCTCGGCGAGGGAGGTGGCGGCGGAGCGGCGGTTCCAGGGATGTTTCGCGGCCAGGTCCTCGGGGACGCCGCGGGCGGTGAACCAGGTGTTCAGGGGCCAGTTGCCGGTGACCTGGGCGAGATGGCGGATGCCGGTCAGGGGGAGCTTCTCGACGGGTTTGCCGAGCAGGCAGCCGACGGCTCGTCCGAGCCAGGCGGCTTCCAGCCGGGAGCGGAGCGAAGAGGTGGGTGCGGGCGCAGTTCGGGTGGGCCACGCAGGGCAGCTCGACTTGATCTTCTCCAGATCCGTCGGCTCCGCATCCGCCCAGCTGCTCGGCAGCTCCGCCAGTTCGTCCAGCAGGTCCTCTGCCAGCAGGCGCAGGTAGCGCGACGCCCGTCCAGGGGAGGCGCCGCCTCGTGCCGGAGCCTCCGGGCCGCCCGCCGCCCGCCACCGTGCCGCGATCGCCGAGGGTTCGCGGCCGTCCTGGGCCGCCTGGCGCAGCTCATGCCCCAGGAGGTCTTCCGGCTGGATCCAGGTCAGTCGGAGCATCCCGGACCTCCGATCTCGGCGAACGCCTGCTCGTGGGCGCGTCGCCGTCGTACGTCCCGTTCGAAAATCTCCCGGGTCACCCCGGCCAGCGTGCGGGCCGGCTCCCACAGGTCCAGGCGGCTCGCCTCCGCCACCGTCTTCGCCCAGTCCGCCGGGACCGGTGAACCCAGCGCGCCCGCCAGCGCGCCCGCGATCGTGGCGATCGAGTCGCAGTCGCGGCCGTAGTTGACCGAACCCAGCACCGCTTGGCGGTAGTCGCCGCGGGACACGAGCAGCATGCCCAGCGCGACGGGCAGTTCCTCGATGGCGTGCAGGCGGGACGGGCGGCGGGCGCCGAGCGAAGGGCTCCGGTAGTCCGGGCCCACCGTGTCGTACGGCGCGACCGCCTTCCGCAGCGGGCCCAGGGCCGACTCGAAGTCCGTGTGGCGCACGGCCACTTCACACACCTTCTCGATCGCCGCCCGCGTGCCGTCCTTCGCCAGTGACAGGCAGGCCGTCACGACCGAGTCCGGTGTCGCCCCCGGCGCGCAGGCCGCCGCCACTCCGGCCGCGTGGACGCCCGCCGCCTCCCGGCCGTACGACGACTGGTGGGCGCCCGCAACGTCCAGCGCCTCGGCGTACGCGGCCGCCGGGTTCGCCGCGTTGACCAGGCCGACCGGGGCCATGTACATCGCGGCGCCGCAGTTGACGATGTTGCCGACGCCGGCCTCCCGCGGGTCCACGTGGCCGTAGTGCAGCCGCGCCACCAGCCACTTCTCCGCCAGGAAGACCCGGTGGAGCGGGAGTGCCTCCGCCTCCAGCTCCGGGATCCAGCGCGGGTTCGTCATCAGGTCCGGGACCAGGTGGTCGGCAATCGCGTAGGCGTCCAGGTGGTCGCGGACCTGCGCGTACACCCGTACCAGCGCGTGCGTCATCAACGTGTCGTCTGTGACGTGGCCGTCTCCCTTGTGGTACGGGGCGAGCGGGCGGGCGGTGCGCCAGGCGTCGCCGTGCCAGGGGCCGACGATGCCGTGGACGCGGCCGCCGTGGCGTTCGAGGATCTGGTCGGGGGAGTACCCCTCGACGGGACCGCCGAGGGCGTCGCCGACCGCCGCACCGACCAGGGCGCCGCCGATCCGCTCGTCGAGACCGGCGCCACGGCTCACCGCTCGGCCCGCTGCCAGGCTCTCGGCTCCGACTGCCGCTCGGTTCTCGGCTTCGGCGGCCGCTCGGTTCGCGTCTCCGTTTGCCGTGTGGCTCTGGGCTCCGTTTGCCGTGTGGCTCTCGGCTTC
>NZ_JBEXHW010000001.1:701894-784532 GCF_040608235.1 Streptomyces sp. NPDC005202
CGGCGGCCGTGTGGCTCTGGGCTCCGTTTGCCGTGTGGCTCTCGGCTTCGGCGGCCGTGTGGCTCTGGGCTCCGTTTGCCGTGTGGCTCTCGGCTTCGGCGGCCGTGTGGCTCTGGGCTCCGTTTGCCGTGTGGCTCTCGGCTCCGGCGGCCGTGTGGCTCTCGGCTTCGGCGGCTGCCCGGCCCGCTCCTCGGCTTTCTTCTCCTTTGGGCGTCATGCCCCGAATCATCCTCCTGGAAGGGCCGGTTGTGCGGCTTCCAGGAGTTCGGCGAGTTCCACCAGGTCCGTGCCCGTGAGGCGGGGCAGCACGCAGCCCGACAGGGTGCGGCAGGCGTCCCGCCAGGACGCCGGGATCGCCTCGCCGCCGCCCAGCGCGCCGGTCAGGGCACCCACCAGCGCCGGGGCCGAGTCGGCGACCCGGGACAGGCAGGCCGCCGCGGGCACCGCCTCCGCGATCCGGCCGTGTGCCGCGGCGGCGAGGGCGAGGGCGACCGGGACGGTCTCGGCGGCGGCGATGCCGTAGCTGTAGACGTGGTCGACGATCTGGTGCTCCAGCAGCGGGACGAGCGCGAAGGCGCCCTCGCCGTCCCGGGCGAGCCGCAGCGCGTGCCGGGCGTTGCGCCCGATCTCCGTCTCCTCCGGCAGTTCGGCGAGCGCGGCCGTGACACAGGCCTCGACCTCCGCTCCGACGAGGGCCGGCGCGAGCGCCGCCGCCATAGCGCGGGCGCCGTGCACGCCGTCGCCGTCCTGGGTGTAGCGGGCGTCGAACTCGGCCAGGTCGGCGGCGCGTCGAGGGTCGCCCGGGTGGGCCACGGCCAGCACGCAGGCCCGTACGCAGGCCGCGTCGTCGAAGTAGTGCGGGTTGTCGTGGCCGGTGGCGGGCGGTCGCAGTCCGGTGGCGAGGTTGCCGAGGCCGGCCCGGACGGAGATGCGGGCGCGCAACGGCAGCACCGCCGACTCCACCTCGGGGGCGCGCTCGGCTGCTGCCGCGACCTCACTGGCCACGGCGTTCCAGGTCAGGTCGATCGCGGCCCGCGCGCGGCGCTCCCGGCTGAGGTCGCCGAGCGCGCCGTCGTCCCCGGCCCGCAGCAGGGCCTCCGCCGCGAACACCGCCCACTCGGCGTCGTCGGAGGGGCCGAGGCGCAGCGGCTCGGGGGGCTGGTTGAGCGCGATGGGGACGGGGAGCGTGGTCGTCGCGTTCTGCTCGGCGAAGGTGTCCAGCTCGCGGGTGAGGCGGCGGGTCCACTCGGGCATCCGGGCGGCCCGGTGCCGGGCGGCGGGCCAGCCGGCGGCGTCCCCCGCGGCCAGCCCCAGCAGCAGTCCCTCGACCCGGCGCGTCACGACCGCACCTCCTCCTTGTCGGCGAGGACGTAGGCGGCGGGGTCGGGAGCGGGGCGTGCGTCCTGGCGTACGAGATCGTCTTGGCGTACGAGATCGTCTTGGCGTACGAGATCGTCTTGGCGTACGAGATCGTCCTGCCGTACGAGATCGTCCTGCCGTACCGAGCGCTCGGCAGCTGCGGTCCCCTCGGCCACCAGCAGATCCGCCACGTCCAGCACGTGGTGCCCCGCCATCGACGGCAGACAACTCCCCCGCGCCGGTCCGATGGCCGCCGCCCACTCCTGCGGGATGGCGGACACCCCCTGGGTCGCCCCTGCCAGGGCGCCCGCCACCGCTGCCGTGGTGTCGGCGTCGCGGCCCATGTTCACGGCAGTGAGGACCGCGTCTCTGAAGTCGCCGTCGGCGGCCGCGTACGCGCCGAAGGCGAGGGCGACCGCCTCGGGAGCCAGGTCGGTCCACGGGTAGCCGCCGATGACCACGGCGGAGCGGACCGCGCGCTCGCCGAGGTGGGCGACGGCCGTGGCCCGGCGCAGGGAGCGGGCCGTCCAGGAGTCGTCGGGGACGACGGCGAGGCCGGCCGCCACGACGGCGACGGGGGGCGCGCCCGCCATCGCCGCGGCGACCCCGGCCGCCACCGCCCGGCCGCCGTGGATGCCCTCGCCCTCATGGCTGACCGAGCCGTCGATCGCCACCAGGCGGGCCGCTTCGACGGGGCGTCCGGCGGCGAACACCCCGAAGGGCGCGGCCCGCATCGCCAGGCCGTCGCTCCAGGCGTGCCGGTGCTGTGCGGAGATGGGGGCGGCCAGACCCCGGCGCAGGTTCTCCAGCGTGCCCCGCTCGCTGAAGCCGGCGCCGCGGAACGGGCCCTCGGCGCGGTCGGCGATCCATTCGTGCCAGGCCGTCTCCACGTGGGCCGGGGTGAGCGCGGACCCGTGCCGGGCCAGCAGGAGGCCGGAGAAGATGGCGTACTCGGTGTCGTCCGTGCCGGACGGGTGCTCGGTGACATAGCCAGTGATGCGGCCCCAGCGGGCGCGGATCTCGGACGGCTTCAGGTTCTCCGCGGGCGCTCCGAGGGCGTCTCCGACGGCGAGGCCGAGCAGCGCGCCGCGGGCCCGTTCGCGGAGCGGGGGCGGCGGGACGCCGGCGGTCGATCCCATCGCGGGCTCTCCTCTCAGGGCGCCGTACCGGGCACGGAACCCCTTTGCGGAACTGTCCCCGGCGCAGTGTTCAGTGCAGCCGCACAAGCCTCAGCATCACCCGTACGACATCTGCGCAGAGCTGATCACGGATGAGCGAAACGAGGTAAAGCCGCAGGTTAGCCCAGCCTTTCCTTGCTGGCGGGAGCAAAATTTCAGGCGTAAATTCGGTCTTGTCGAAAAGTAGAACTCATCCAAAGTTAGCTTTGCCTAAGCTCCCTGGGGGACCGTCATGGCCGTCATCGACACCGTAGCGACGCTTCACGAGGCGCACCGCGACAACCACACGCACCGCGACGTGAACGGCGGTTGGCTGCGCCCCGCGGTCTTCGGCGCGATGGACGGCCTGGTCTCCAACCTGGCCCTGATGACCGGTGTCGCGGGCGGCTCGGTGGGCCAGCGGACGATTGTCCTCACCGGGCTCGCGGGCCTCGCCGCCGGCGCCTTCTCCATGGCGGCCGGCGAGTACACCTCCGTCGCCTCGCAGCGCGAGCTTGTCGAGGCCGAACTCGACGTGGAGCGGCGGGAGCTGAGAAAGCACCCGCAGGACGAGGAGGAGGAGCTCGCCGCCCTGTACATGGCGCGGGGCGTCGAGCCGGAGCTGGCCCGGGAAGTGGCCCGGCAACTGTCGAAGGACCCCGAGCAGGCCCTGGAGATTCACGCCCGCGAGGAGCTGGGCATCGACCCCGGTGACCTGCCCTCGCCGCTGGTCGCCGCGGTGTCGTCCTTCGGCTCGTTCGCGCTGGGCGCGCTGCTGCCCGTGCTGCCGTACCTGCTCGGTGCAGCGGCGCTGTGGCCGGCCGTGCTGCTCGCCCTCTTCGGACTGTTCGCCTGCGGTGCGGTGGTGGCCAAGGTGACGGCGCGGACCTGGTGGTTCAGCGGTTTGCGGCAGCTTGCCCTGGGTGGTGCCGCGGCCGGTGTGACGTACGCCCTGGGCAGCCTGTTCGGAACGGCCGTAGGATGACGTGGCCGGAACTTATGCGTTGGGCCGCATAAGTAGCCGTTACCCGCTGGTTTCGACTGCATGACCACCGGGCATGAGCCGTAAGCGCTGTGGGCAATGAGGCCTGCCGCGCAGCCGCGGGGTGGGCGACGACGCCTCCCCGTCCTTTTCGGGCCGAGGGACATTGATCTGTCCGCCTCGGTCCCCATAGCTTCCACCGCCGGGCGCGGGACCCCCGCCGCGGCCCGCGGTGTCCGCATGTTGGAACGGTTTATCCGGTTCCCGAGAACCGCTCCATCATGTAACCTGCACGAAATTTTGCACTCACGCAGAGGGCCAACGTCGTCCCTCGGCACTTGCCCCCAGAGCCTGAACAGCCTGGGAGGACCCCCAGCCACATGACGACGACGGGAGAGCCGATGCGTACGCCGCGCCAGCCGTCCCAGCATTCCGCGAATGGCCAGAACTGGTCGTTCATGGATGCTCGCCCTGCTGCGCAGGGTATGTACGACCCCCGCAACGAGCACGACGCCTGCGGTGTCGGCTTCGTGGCCACCCTCACCGGTGAGGCGAGCCATGCGCTGGTCGAGCAGGCGCTCACGGTTCTGCGCAACCTCGAGCACCGCGGTGCCACCGGCTCCGAGCCCGACTCCGGTGACGGTGCGGGCCTGCTGTCCCAGGTGCCCGACGCCTTCTTCCGCGAGGTGGCCGGATTCGACCTGCCCGAGGTCGGCGCCTACGCCGTCGGCATTGCCTTCCTGCCGGAGGAGGGCACCGAGGACGCTGTCTCACAGATCGAGACGATCGCGGCCGACGAGGGCCTGACCGTCCTCGGCTGGCGTGAGGTGCCGGTCGCCCCCGAACTCCTCGGCGCCACCGCACGCTCCACGATGCCCTTCTTCCGCCAGCTGTTCGTCACCGACGGCGCCAGCAAGGGCATCGACCTCGACCGCAAGGCCTTCGTGCTGCGCAAGCGCGCCGAGCGCGAGGCCGGCGTCTACTTCCCGTCGCTGTCGGCCCGCACGATCGTCTACAAGGGCATGCTGACCACCGGCCAGCTGGAGCCCTTCTTCCCGGACCTGTCCGACCGCCGCTTCGCCTCGGCCATCGCCCTGGTCCACTCGCGGTTCTCGACGAACACGTTTCCGTCGTGGCCTCTCGCCCACCCGTACCGCTTCGTCGCGCACAACGGCGAGATCAACACCGTCAAGGGCAACCGCAACTGGATGGTCGCCCGCGAGTCCCAGCTGGTCTCCGACCTCTTCGGCGACAAGGACAGGCTGGAGCGGATCTTCCCGATCTGTACGCCGGACGCCTCCGACTCCGCGTCCTTCGACGAGGTGCTCGAGCTGCTCCACCTCGGCGGCCGCTCGCTCCCGCACTCCGTGCTGATGATGATCCCGGAGGCGTGGGAGAACCACGACTCCATGGACCCGGCCCGGCGCGCCTTCTACCAGTTCCACTCCACGATGATGGAGCCCTGGGACGGCCCGGCCTGCGTCACCTTCACCGACGGCACCCAGGTCGGCGCGGTGCTCGACCGCAACGGTCTGCGTCCCGGCCGCTACTGGGTCACCGACGACGGACTCGTGGTCCTCGGCTCCGAGGTCGGCGTCCTGGACATCGACCCCGCGAAGGTCGTCCGCAAGGGCCGGCTGCAGCCCGGCAAGATGTTCCTCGTCGACATCGCCGAGCACCGCATCATCGAGGACGACGAGATCAAGGCGCAGCTCGCCGCCGAGCAGCCGTACGCCGAGTGGCTGGAGGCCGGCGAGATCGAACTGGGCGACCTGCCCGAGCGCGAGCACATCGTGCACACCCACGCCTCGGTCACCCGCCGCCAGCAGACCTTCGGCTACACCGAGGAGGAGCTGCGCGTCATCCTGGCGCCGATGGCCAAGACCGGCGCCGAGCCGATCGGTTCGATGGGCACCGACTCGCCGATCGCCGCGCTGTCGGAGCGTCCGCGCCTGCTCTTCGACTACTTCACCCAGCTGTTCGCGCAGGTCACCAACCCGCCGCTGGACGCGATCCGCGAGGAGCTGGTCACCTCCCTGCGCTCGTCGCTGGGCCCGCAGGGCAACCTGCTGGAGCCGACCGCGGCGGCGAGCCGCAGCGTCGTGCTGCCCTTCCCGGTCATCGACAACGACGAGCTGGCCAAGCTCATCCACATCAACGCCGACGGCGACATGCCCGGCTTCAAGGCCGCGACCCTGTCCGGCCTGTACCGGGTCAGCGGCGGCGGTGAGGCGCTGGCCGCGCGCATCGAGGAGATCTGCGCCGAGGCCGACGCGGCCATCGAGAACGGCGCCCGCCTGATCGTCCTGTCGGACCGCCACTCGGACGCCGAGCACGCGCCGATCCCGTCGCTGCTGCTCACCGCGGCCGTCCACCACCACCTCATCCGCACCAAGCAGCGCACCCAGGTGGGCCTGCTGGTCGAGGCCGGTGACGTCCGTGAGGTCCACCACGTCGCCCTGCTCATCGGCTACGGCGCCGCGGCCGTCAACCCGTACCTGGCGATGGAGTCCGTCGAGGACCTGGTCCGCGCCGGAACCTTCCTGCCGGACATCGAGCCCGAGAAGGCCATCCGCAACCTGATCCACGCGCTCGGCAAGGGCGTGCTGAAGGTCATGTCCAAGATGGGCATCTCCACGGTCGCCTCCTACCGTGGCGCCCAGGTCTTCGAGGCCGTCGGTCTCGACGAGGCCTTCGTCGACAAGTACTTCAACGGCACCGCCACCAAGATCGGCGGCGTCGGCATCGACGTCATCGCCAAGGAGGTCGCCGCCCGGCACGCCAAGGCGTACCCCGCCTCCGGCATCGCCCCGGCGCACCGTGCACTGGAGATAGGCGGCGAGTACCAGTGGCGCCGCGAGGGCGAGCCGCACCTGTTCGACCCGGAGACGGTCTTCCGCCTGCAGCACTCCACGCGCACTGGCCGCTACGACATCTTCAAGAAGTACACGGCCCGCGTGAACGAGCAGTCCGAGCGCCTGATGACGCTGCGCGGCCTGTTCGGCTTCAAGTCCGACCGGAAGCCGATCCCGATCGAGGAGGTCGAGCCGGTCTCCTCGATCGTCAAGCGGTTCTCGACGGGCGCCATGTCGTACGGCTCCATCTCCCAGGAGGCGCACGAGACGCTCGCCATCGCCATGAACCAGCTGGGCGGCAAGTCCAACACCGGTGAGGGCGGCGAGGACCCGGAGCGCCTGTACGACCCGGCGCGCCGGTCGGCCGTCAAGCAGGTCGCCTCCGGCCGCTTCGGCGTCACCTCCGAGTACCTGGTCAACGCCGACGACATCCAGATCAAGATGGCGCAGGGCGCCAAGCCCGGCGAGGGCGGCCAGCTGCCCGGTCACAAGGTGTACCCGTGGGTGGCGAAGACCCGGTACTCGACGCCGGGCGTGGGGCTCATCTCCCCGCCGCCGCACCACGACATCTACTCCATCGAGGACCTGGCGCAGCTGATCCACGACCTGAAGAACGCCAACCCGCAGGCCCGCGTCCACGTGAAGCTGGTCTCCGAGGTCGGCGTCGGCACGGTCGCGGCCGGTGTCTCCAAGGCGCACGCGGACGTCGTCCTGATCTCCGGCCACGACGGCGGCACGGGCGCCTCCCCGCTGACGTCGCTGAAGCACGCCGGCGGTCCCTGGGAGCTCGGCCTCGCCGAGACCCAGCAGACCCTGCTGCTCAACGGCCTGCGCGACCGCATCGTCGTGCAGACCGACGGTCAGCTGAAGACCGGCCGTGACGTCGTCATCGCCGCGCTGCTCGGCGCCGAGGAGTTCGGTTTCGCGACCGCTCCGCTGGTCGTCTCCGGCTGCGTGATGATGCGCGTGTGCCACCTGGACACCTGTCCGGTCGGCATCGCCACGCAGAACCCGGTGCTGCGCGAGCGCTTCGCCGGCAAGGCCGAGCACGTCGTCAACTTCTTCCAGTTCATCGCCGAGGAGGTCCGCGAGCTCCTCGCCGAGCTGGGCTTCCGCTCCATCGAGGAGGCCGTCGGTCACGCCGAGGTCCTCGACGTCACCCGTGCCGTGAACCACTGGAAGGCGCAGGGCCTGGACCTGGAGCCGCTGTTCCACGTGCCCGAGCTGCCCGAGGGCGCGGCGCGCCACCAGGTCGTCGCCCAGGACCACGGCCTGGAGAAGGCGCTCGACAACGAGCTGATCAGGCTCGCCGCCGACGCCCTGGCCGCGGACTCCGCCACCGACGCCCAGCCGGTGCGCGCCCAGGTCGCGATCCGCAACATCAACCGCACGGTCGGCACCATGCTCGGCCACGAGGTGACGAAGAAGTTCGGCGGTGCGGGCCTGCCCGACGACACCATCGACATCACCTTCACCGGCTCCGCCGGCCAGTCGTTCGGCGCCTTCATTCCGCGCGGTGTCACGTTGCGCCTGGAGGGCGACGCCAACGACTATGTCGGCAAGGGCCTCTCCGGCGGCCGGATCATCGTGCGCCCCGACCGCGCGGCCGACCACCTCGCCGAGTACAGCGTCATCGCGGGCAACACCCTCGCCTACGGCGCGACCAGCGGCGAGATGTTCCTGCGCGGCACGGTCGGCGAGCGCTTCTGCGTCCGCAACTCCGGCGCGCTGGTCGTCTCCGAGGGCGTGGGCGACCACGGCTGCGAGTACATGACCGGCGGTCACGCGGTGGTCCTCGGCGAGACGGGCCGCAACTTCGCGGCCGGCATGTCCGGCGGTATCGCGTACGTCATCGACCTCGACCGCGACAACGTCAACGCCGGCAACCTGGAGTCCATCGAGGAGCTGGACGAGACGGACAAGCAGTGGCTGCACGACGTGGTGCGCCGTCACCAGGAGGAGACGGGCTCCACGGTCGCCGAGAAGCTGCTGGCCGACTGGGACACCGCAGTGAACCGCTTCAGCAAGATCATCCCCAGCACGTACAAGGCAGTGCTCGCCGCCAAGGACGCCGCCGAGCGAGCCGGTCTGTCCGAGACCGAGATCACCGAGAAGATGATGGAGGCGGCGATCAATGGCTGACCCGAAGGGCTTTTTGAACCACGGCCGCGAGGTCGCCAAGTCCCGGCCGGTCGAGGAGCGCGTCAAGGACTGGAACGAGGTCTACCTCCTCGGCTCGCTGCTGCCCATCATCAGCAAGCAGGCCAGCCGGTGCATGGACTGTGGCATCCCCTTCTGTCACAACGGCTGTCCGCTCGGGAACCTGATCCCCGAGTGGAACGACTACGCCTACCGCGAGGACTGGGCGGCCGCCTCCGAGCGCCTGCACGCGACGAACAACTTCCCGGAGTTCACCGGCCGCCTCTGCCCGGCGCCGTGCGAGTCGGCGTGCGTGCTCGGCATCAACCAGCCGCCGGTCACCATCAAGAACGTCGAGGTCTCCATCATCGACAAGGCGTGGGAGACCGGTGACGTCGCCCCGCAGATCCCCGAGCGCCTGTCCGGCAAGACGGTCGCCGTCATCGGCTCGGGCCCGGCGGGCCTGGCCGCCGCCCAGCAGCTCACGCGGGCCGGCCACACCGTCGCCGTGTACGAGCGGGCGGACCGCATCGGCGGTCTCCTCCGCTACGGCATCCCCGAGTTCAAGATGGAGAAGCGGCACATCAACCGCCGTATCGAGCAGATGCGCGCGGAGGGCACCCGCTTCCGCACCGGCATCGAGATCGGCCGCGATCTGAAGGCGACGGACCTGCGCAAGCGGTACGACGCGATCGTGATCGCCGCCGGTGCGACCACCGCGCGCGACCTGCCGGTCCCGGGCCGCGAGCTCAAGGGCATCCACCAGGCCATGGAGTACCTGCCGCTGGCCAACAAGGTCCAGGAGGGCGACTACGTCACCCCCCCGATCTCGGCCGAGGGCAAGCACGTCGTCGTGATCGGCGGCGGTGACACGGGCGCGGACTGCGTGGGCACCGCCCACCGCCAGGGCGCGGCCTCCGTCACGCAGCTGGAGATCATGCCGCGGCCCGGTGACGAGCGGAATCCGGTGACCCAGCCGTGGCCGACCTTCCCGATGCTGTACAAGGTCACCTCGGCGCACGAGGAGGGCGGCGAGCGGATCTACTCCGTCTCCACCACCCACTTCGAGGGCGACGAGGACGGCAACGTCCAGTGGCTGCACATGACCGAGGTCGAGTTCGTGGACGGCAAGCTGATGCCGAAGCCGGGCACCGAGCGCAAGATCCCCGCCCAGCTGGTCACCCTCGCCATGGGCTTCACCGGCACCGACCAGGAGAACGGCCTGGTCGAGCAGCTCGGCCTGGAGCTCGACGCGCGCGGCAACATCGCCCGCGACGCCGACTTCCAGACCAACGTGCCCGGCGTGTTCGTCGCCGGTGACGCCGGCCGCGGCCAGTCCCTCATCGTGTGGGCGATCGCCGAGGGCCGCTCGGCGGCCCGCGCCGTCGACCGCTACCTCACCGGTGCCAGCGACCTGCCGGCCCCGATCCGCCCGACGGACCGTGCGCTGATGGTCTGACGCCCCCCGTATGACCTGATGGCCCCGGTGGCCTGACGGTCGCTCACAGACGTCCCGTACAAAGGCGTACGGAACACCGACGGCGCCTGCCCGCCAGTCCCCGACCGGACGATGGGGCAGGCGCCGCCGCTTGTCCGCAAGACCGTATGACGTAGCCTCGGCCTCCCAGTCCTTGATCGAAGGGGGAGACGGCCATGGCCGCGATCAGTCTGAGCAAGGTCGAGGAGACCGCGCCCGCGCTGGTCAGCCTGTACAAGAGCGCTGGGGTGTCGTTGCAGAAGCACGGGCTGGATGGGCTGAGAGCCGCCGTCCACCTCGTGGTCGACCACTCAGGGTCCATGAAGCCGTACTACGTCCATGAAGCCGTACTACGTCCATGAAGCCGTACTACGTCCATGAAGCCGTACTACAAGGTCCATGAAGCCGTACTACAAGGACGGCAGCGTGCAGGCGCTCGCCGACCGGGTGCTGGGGCTGTCCGCGCACCTCGACGACGACGGACGGGTGCCGGTGGTGTTCTTCTCCACGGACAAGTACCCATGGCCTTTCATTCGTGGCCGCGACCGCCAGCGGGGGCAGGGGCTCCGGCGGGGCGAAGGCTGCGCCCTCCAGGGCCTTGAGCCGGGCGGCGGCGGCCTCCAGGCCGTACTGCCGCCGGGAGGGCTTCACGGACGGCGTACGGCTGTCCCGGGCCGGGCTGGTGGCCTCCAGGTGTCAGCCCGGCGCATGCTCCGCCAGCACGGCCCGCACCTCGGGCACGTCGTCGTACTCGGCCAGCCGGGACAGGACCACCCGGCCGCGCTCCGATGTCCGGTCGGACGCGACGTCGGCGGACAGCTCGAACATCCGGACAGCGGTCGCGGCGGCCTCCTCCGGCTCGTTGGCGTCCGCGTAGGCGACGGCGAGCCAGGACAGGTACAGGGCCAGTTCCCGGGCGCGGGTGGCGTCGTAGCGGGACAGGACACGGGACAGCAGCGGGACAGTCCTCAGCGGGCGGTGCAGCTCGGTGTAGACCCGCGCGTCCATCACCTCCAGTTCCTCCCGGCTGACCCAGTACGCCCACTGCGGCGCCTCGTCGGCGCCGTCCTCGGTCAGGGCTTCGTGCGCCTCGCCGAGGGCGCGCACGGCGTCCTGCGCGTGCGCCCGGCCCGCCTTCGCGTGCGTCCAGGCCACGCGATCGAAGAAGAGCGCACGGGTCTTGGGCGGGGCGGAGGGCCCGGCCTCCTCCAGGGCGGCCTGGGCGAGGTCGACCCCGTCCAACTCGCGACCGGTGTTGGCGTGTTGATACGCGAGCGACCCGGCGAGGTTGGCCACCAGGGCGCCGTCTCCGGCCTGCCGGGCCGCAGTGATGCCCAGCCGGTATGCCTGTTCGGCCTGCGCGTGCTCCCCGGCGTCGGAGGCGATCCACCCGGCGATCTGCGCCAGCTCCCCGATCTGGACCAGCAGCGCGCGGCCGGTGGCCTCGTCGTAGGCGGACTCGCGGTGCAGCCGGATGGCGCCCGACAGCTCCCGGAACGCCGGGCCGATGAGGTCACCCCCGGCCAGCACGTCGTCCGCCAGCCGGAGCCCGTGCACCCGGGCGGTGAGGGAGGCCACGGTGGAGGCGCCGATGCGGCGGCCCTGAGCGCCCGTGAAACGCTCCAGAGAATCCCCCGCGGGCAACAGCTCAGCCAAGGTGGCGAACGCTCCCGGAAGCCGCCCCTCGGCCTCTCCTCGGGCCCACGCTGCGGCCCGTTCCAGGATGCCGAGCGGAACACCCAGCACGGCCGCCAGCGCGGGCAGCCACGCATCCGGCACCCGGCGCCCCTGCTCCCACCGGCCCACCTCGTTGCGGGTCACGGAGGCCACGCCGGACGCGGCGCACAGCCGGTCGGCGAGCTGCCGCTGTGACAGCCGGGCATCCCGGCGCAGCCGGGCAAGGTACTGGCCGAACTGCCTCTTGCGTTCCGTGGTCTGCATCGCCGGCCCCCTCAAGTACTAAGGCTAGGCCCCCTTCAGGCCCCCTACCCGGCGCCTCCCGGAGATCCACTCGGGCGGTTTGGTGAACGGCACAGACCCCGGCGACGGCGGACACCGTCCCGGGGAGTGGCCGACGCTTCGAGGGAGCGACGACATGACGCAACGTACAGCCCGCCCGCCGACCGGTGCAGACCGCCTGCCACTGGACCTGGAGACGATGCGGGGCAGCGCGCGGCTGCTGCTGGCGGAGGATGCCGAACTGCCCACGACCGGTGAGCTGGAGACCCTGACGCTCACCCTGCGGGGGCACATGATGCTGCTCGTCCCGGCGGTGGAGGACGCCACCCGGGGCCTGCCGGACGACGACGTGCCCAAGGCGTGCGCGCTGGCGTGCGTCGGCGAGGCCCGCATGCGGCTCGGGCTGGAGCCCGGCCGGACGCTGCCCGCAGCCGTGGCGCACGCACAGCGGCTCGCCCGGTCGGTCAACGCCCTGTGCGATCACGTGGAAAACCTGGACGGAGCGCACCAGTGAGCACGGCCCGCGTGTGCCGGTACTGCGACGAGGTGATCACCGATCCGGACGACGCGGTCTACCTGGGGCACGAGATGGGCAACAGCGGCCCGGGCTGGGACATCTGGGCGCACGGTGCGCACGCCGACCTGGTGCGGCCGGACCCGGTGGCGACGGCGATCCTAACCCGGGTGCTGATCCACCGCGCCCTGGAGGAGTAGCCGCCCCAACAGCTCGACGCCCGGCCGGTGATGCTGCCCGGCCGGGCGTCGTCGTGTGCGGGTGGGGGTCAGGCCGTCACCCACCTCAGCCGGTCCTGTACGGCGTCGGATGCGCTGTCGGTGACCCGGGTGACCCGGACCTGTCCCAGCAGCTCCGGTGTGAGCAGCAGGGCCGCGACCGCGCGCTGCTGCTGCACGTCGGCCGCCTTCCACCAGGCCACCAGGTCGGCCTCCGGGTCGGTGGGCAGGATGCCCGCCAGCGGGTCCGGAGCGGCGAGCGCGGACAGCTTCGCCTCCAGGGCGGCGATCTCCGTCTCCATCTCGTCGATGTCGTTGGTCCGCGCGATCCGGGCGCGCGCCGTCTTGGGCGCCGGGGCCTGCTCCAGCTCCTCCAGCTCGCCACGGAGCCGCGCTAGTTCGGCCCGCAGCAGCTTCTCCTCCGGGCCAACCGCCGGACGCTGGCTCAGGCGCGCGATCCGGTGGGGCGCGGACAGGTACGCCAGGATGACGCCCAATTGCGGCGCGTCGGCCTCCAGGTCGCCGATGAGAGCCCGGTCAGCCTCCGCTTTGTCGTTCCTCACGTGGGCGTATGCGTAACAGACGTACACGGGGCGGATCTGGCGGTTGCCGCCCTTGGCGACGGTCATGCGGCCGCCGCAGACATCGCACCGCTGCGTGCCGGTGAGGGCGTACCGCACGGCGCGGCTCGTGTGGATCTTCCGGGACGGGTCGGCCGGCAGCCGCTGAACGGCCTCGAAGGTCCCCCGGTTGATGATCGGGTTTCAGTTGCCGGGACGCTCGGTGCCCCCGTGCACGCGGATGCCGATGTACGCCTTGCGCATCAGCATGTGCCGCAGGTTCTGCGGCGAGAACGTCACGCCCCCCTGACGGTTGACGACGCCGCGCCGCTTCCAGCCCATGGCGACGGACCGGATGGACTCAGGGGCCTTGTCGGGACCTCCGAGCACCCGCCGGAACAGCTCTTGGACCAGCGGCGCCTCTACGGGGTCCGGCTCCTGCGACACCGGGCGCGGACGTCCGTCGATCAGCTCGTAGGTGCGGCGGTACCCGAACGGGATCTTGCCGTGCGGGGCGCCCTTGGACAGCTGGGAGTTCACACCTCGCAGCGTACGGTCCGACAGGCGCCGGGCCTCGCGTTCGGCGTCGGCGATGCCGGTGATCAGCTCGTGGCGGTCGTTGTAGCGACGGGGGTCATAGGTCCGCTCGTACGACGTGATGTGGATCAGGTACCCGCGCGCCTCGCACAGGTCGACGAGGGCGACGCCCTTGCCGGTCTCGCGGCTGAGGCGGGAGATCTCCCACAGGACCAGCACGTCCCCGGGGTCGCCGAACGCGCCGGACGCGAGGTCTGCCGTCAGCCGCTCGAAGTCGTCGCGAGCCTTGGTGCCCCACGTCCACGGCCCGAACTCGGCTTCGGCACCAACTACCACCTGGCGATGGACGCCGTCATCGACCACTACCTCGACAGCGGCGCCACGGACCCCGCCCTCGTCGTCTTCCAGTCCGACGGCGGGTCGACCAGCAAGCCCGCCGCGGAACGCTACCTGTGCAAGGCGGCGAAGCTCCCGCTGTTCTGGCAGTTCATCGGCTTCGGCGACCCGGACAGCCGTCAGTTCGACTTCCTGTGCGGACTCGACGAGTTGGCGGTGTCCGACAAGCGGGTCGTCGGCAATGCCGCCTTCTTCCATGCGGGGGCGGACCCGCGGGCGGTGTCCGATGCCAAGTTGTACGACCGTCTGGTGGGCGAGTTCCCGAAGTGGCTGGTGGCCGCGCGGGCGCAGGGCATCGTCAGGCAGGCCCGATCGCCCGCCCCGTTGGCTTGGCCGTAGCGCCGTGTCACCCTGAGGAGGATCCGACGGGGAGGCGGCGCATGGCTGACGGCGCATGATCGGTGAACGGGCGGGTGGGACAGGCGAGTCCGGGGCGCCGGGGAGAGCCCGCCAAGGGCGAGAAGCTCGCCGACTGGGCCGACGGGCGGCTCAGGATCTACGCGCCGGGAGCTCAGCGGCGGGGACCACCGGCACTGAGGACCAGGGTCCGGCACTCGCGCGGTGTGCCCCAGGCGGTTCGCAGAGCACGGGCCTTGGTCAGCCACAGCGAGAGGTCGTACTCCGCGGTGTAGCCGATCGCGCCGTGCAACTGGAGCGCCGTACGGGCGGTGGCGTACGCCGCCTCGCAGGCGCCGGCCTTCGCGGCGGCGACGTCGGCCGGACTCATCGTCAGCGCGGCGCCGAACAACAGGGGGCGCGCGAACTCCAGGGCGACCTTGGCGTCGGCCAGGCGGTGCTTGACGGCCTGGAAGGAGCCGATGGGCACGCCGAACTGGGCGCGCTGCCTGACGTGGGCGACCGTCCGGTCGAGCAGCGCCAGACCCACGCCGAGCGCCTGGGCCGCGGTGGCGAGGCGCGCCCAGGTCAGCGCGTGCGCGGCGACCGCGGCGACCTGCGCACCGCCGGTGAGGAGCTCACCGCCGCGCGGGGTGGCAAAGAGCCGGCGGGCGGGGTCGAGGGAAGGGCGGAGGGGGCCGCCGGGCGCGGGAGCCAGACGCAGTTCCGCCGGTCGGCCCGGCCCGCCCGACCCTGGCCCCGACACCGTCAGCCGGACGTCCGCCGCGTCCGCGTCCAGTGCGTACGACCCCGTGGCCAGCGTTGCCGCCGACTTGCCCGAGGCCAGCGCGGGCAGCAGGCGTGCGGCCGGGCCGGTGTCGTCCAGTCCGGCAAGCAGCGCGGCCGCCGCGACCGTCTCCACCAAGGGGCCGGGCACCGCGTGCCGCCCCAACTCCACGAAGGCGACGGCGAGTTCGACGGGCCGAAGGCCGACCCCCTCGTAGGCCTCCGGAACCGCCAGCGCGAACACCCCCGCCTCGGCGAGACGGGACCACAGCGCCCGCCCGCATGCTCACCGCGGCTCCAGTTCCGTACGACCGAGGGGGTGTCCGCCGCCGTCAGCATCGCATCCAGCGAACCGGCGAACGCGCGCTGTTCGGCGTCGAGGAGGAAGCGCATCAGCGGCGTCCCTTCGGCAGGCCGAGCAGTCGCTCGGCGACGATGTCGCGCTGGATCTCGTTCGTGCCCGCGTAGATGGGGCCGGCGAGCGCGAAGACGTCTCCCTCCGCCCAGGCAGCGTCCGCCAACTCCCCGTCCTCGCCGAGGAGATCGAGCGCCGTCTCGTGCAGCGCGATGTCGTACTCGGACCAGAAGACCTTGTTCAGGCTGGACTCCGGGCCGATCGGCTCCCCCTCGAGGAAGCGCGAGGCGTGGGCGTAGGCGAAGAGCTGGTAGGCGCGGGCACCGATCAGTGCGTCGGCCACCCGGTCCCGCGCGTGCTCCGGCCCCCCTGCGCCTGCCAGAGTCTCCGCAGGCGGTCCGCGGCGGCCAGGAAGCGGCCGGGGGAGCGGAGCGTGAGCCCGCGCTCGTTGCCGGCCGTGGACATCGCGACCCGCCAGCCTTGGCCGGGCTCGCCGATGACGTCCTCGTCCGGCACGAACACCTCGTCCAGAAAGAGTTCGGCGAACGCGGGCTTTCCGTCGAGGCGGCCGATCGGGCGGACGGTGACCCCCGGCGCCCGCAGGTCGAACATCAGATGGATGAGCCCCTGGTGGGGCTTCGGCGCCTCCGGGTCGCTGCGGAACAGGCCGAACGCGCGGTCGGCGAAGGCCGCGCGCGACGACCAGGTCTTCTGCCCGCTCAACCGCCAGCCGCCGTCCGTTCGCACTGCCCTGGACCTCAGGGCGGCCAGGTCGGAGCCGGCCTCGGGCTCGGACCAGGCCTGCGCCCAGATCACCTCGCCGGTGGCCATGGCCGGCAGCACGCGGGACCGCTGTTCCTCGGTGCCATGCTCGAAGAGGGCCGGCGCGAGCAGGCTGATGCCGTTCTGGCTCACCCGGCCCGGGGCGCCCGCCGCGTGGTACTCCTCCTCGAACACCAGCCACCGCAGCAGCCCGGCGTCCCGCCCGCCGAACCGCTCGGGCCAGGACACCACCGACCAGCGGTCCGCGGCCAGTTCGGCCTCCCACCCGCGGTGTGCCGCGAAGCCCTCCTCGGTCTCCAGGGAAGGCAACGGCTCGGGCGGCACATGGGCCGCCAGCCAGGCGCGGGCCTCGGCGCGGAAGGCCTCGTCGGCGGGGGAGTGGGTGAGGTCCACGGTCGCCCTCCTTCCCTAACAAGTGTTTGGTAGGTTAGCGTGAGCCCATGACAGACGTCGAGGGTCCGGCGTACGTCCCCGGACACGGGCTGCTCAGCGGACGGACGGCCGTCATCACCGCGGCGGCGGGCGCGGGGATCGGCGGGGCGACCGCGCGCCGGTTCCTCGAGGAGGGCGCGCGCGTGCTGATCAGCGACGCGCACGTGCGGCGCCTCAAGGAGTACGAAGCCGAGCTGGCAGGGGGGTTCGGCGCGGCGTCGGTCGCCGCGCAGCCGTGCGACGTCACCGACGAGCCCCAGGTGCAGGCGCTCTTCGAGGCGGCGGTGCGCGCACACGGACGATTGGACGTCGTCGTCAACAACGCCGGCCTGGGAGGCACCGCCGACCTCGCCGACATGACCGACGAGCAGTGGTCGAAGGTGCTCGACGTGACGCTGAACGGCACCTTCCGGTGCACCCGGGCCGCGCTGCGGCTCTTCCGCGAGCACCGGGCAGGCGGGGTGATCGTCAACAACGCCTCCGTCGCGGGCTGGCGCGCCCAGGCCGGTCAGGCGCACTACGCCGCCGCGAAGGCGGGGTGATGGCGCTGACCCGGTGCGCCGCGATCGAGGCGGCGGAGTACGGGGTACGCGTCAACGCGGTCTCGCCCAGCCTCGCCCTGCACCCGCACCTCGTGAGGGTGACGTCGCCCGACGTACTGGAGGAGCTGACGCGGCGGGAGGCCTTCGGGCGGTACGCCGAGCCCTGGGAGGTTGCCAACGTGATCGTCTTCCTTGCGTCCGGCTACTCCTCGTACATGACCGGAGAGGTCGTCGCCGTCAGCAGCCGGCATCCCTAGGACCACAATGGACCCGTGCCGACCAAGAAGAAGCCCCAGGTGACCGCCACGAAGAAGCCCGCGGCTGCCGTCGCTCCGGACCGCCGCCACGAACTCCTGCGCACCGCCGCCGAGGTCTTCGCCGAGCAGGGCTACAACGCCACCACCGTACGCAGGATCGCGGACCACGCGGGCATGCTCGCGGGCAGCCTCTACTACCACTTCGACTCCAAGGAGTCGATGCTGGAGGAGATCCTGCGCACCTTCCTCGACGAGCTCTGGGACGGCTACGGCACCGTTCTGGACGCCGGACTGGGGCCGCGGGAGACGCTGGAGGCGCTGGTCACCGAGTCGTTCCGGGAGATCGACCGGCACCGCGCCGCCGTCGCGATCTACCAGAAGGAAGCCAAGCACCTGGTCGCGCAGGAACGGTTCGCGTTCCTCGCCGAGTCACAGCGCAAGTTCGAGAAGGCGTGGCTGTCCACGCTGGAGCGCGGGGTCGCCGCCCGGGTCTTCCGGGCCGACCTCGACGTCCGGCTCACCTACCGGTTCGTGCGCGACACCGTGTGGGTCGCCGCGTCCTGGTACCGGCCCGGCGGACAGCACAGCCCGGAGGAGATCGCCCGGCAGTACCTGTCGATGGTCCTGGACGGGATCGCCGTACGTGAATAGCCCCTTTCCCTTCAGGGAGTTGCCATGGCCGAGGCCTACATCGTCGAAGCGGTCCGCACGCCCGTCGGGCGGCGCGGGGGAGGACTCAGCGAAGTCCACCCGGCCGACCTGGGCGCCCATGTGCTCAAGGCGCTGATCGAACGGGCCGGGGTCGACCCGGCCGCCGTCGAGGACGTCGTCTTCGGCTGCCTGGACGCGGTGGGGCCGCAGGCCGGGGACATCGCGCGAACCTGCTGGCTGGCGGCCGGGCTGCCCGAGGAGGTGCCGGGCGTCACCGTCGACCGGCAGTGCGGCTCCTCGCAGCAGGCCGTGCACTTCGCGGCCCAGGGCGTGCTGTCCGGGACACAGGATCTCGTGGTGGCGGGCGGCGTGCAGAACATGTCGCAGATCCCCATCGCCTTCGCCACCCGGCAGGCCGCCGAGCCGCTGGGCTTCACCGAGGGCCCTTTCGCGGGCAGCGAGGGCTGGCGGGCGCGGTACGGGGACCGGCCGGTGAACCAGTTCGCCGGCGCCGAGATGATCGCCGCGAAGTGGGGCATCAGCCGGCAGGACCAGGAGGAGTACGCCCTCACGTCCCACCGGCGGGCACTGCGCGCCATCGACGAGGGACGCTTCGAGCGGGAGATCGTCCCCTATGGCAACGTCGCGATCGACGAGGGCCCGCGGCGGGACACCTCGCTGGAGAAGATGGCGGCGCTGAAGCCGGTCATCGACGGCGGCACCATCACCGCCGCCTGCTCCTCCCAGGTGTCCGATGGCGCCGCCGCCCTGCTGCTCGCCTCGGAGCGGGCGGTGCTCGAGCACGGGCTGCGGCCGCGGGCGCGCGTGCACCACCTGTCGGTGCGCGGCGAGGACCCCATCCGCATGCTGACGGCCCCGATCCCGGCCACGGCGCACGCCCTGAAGAAGACCGGTCTGACGATCGACGACATCGACCTCGTCGAGATCAACGAGGCTTTCGCCCCCGTCGTCCTCGCCTGGCTGAAGGAGACGGGCGCGGACCCGGACAAGGTCAACGTCAACGGCGGCGCGATCGCCCTCGGCCACCCGCTCGGTGCGACGGGCGCCAAGCTCATGACGACCCTGCTGCACGAACTGGAGCGCACCGGCGGCCGGTTCGGGCTGCAGACGATGTGCGAGGGTGGCGGCCAGGCCAACGTGACGATCATCGAACGGCTCTGAGGGGGTATGCCTGATCAGCGGCCGGCTGCGAGCCCCTCCAGGGACTTCAGCACCTCCTCCGCCTCCGTCATGATCCGCTCCACCAGCTCCGCGCACGACGGCAGGTCGTCGATCACCCCGGCGACCTGCCCGGCAGCCATCACCCCGAGGTCCGTACGGCCATCCACCATCGCGGACTTCAGCAGCATCGGCGTGTTGGCGGCGAGCAGCACCTGACTCCAGGGCAGCTCCTTTCCGTGCCGCAGCGTCAGGCCGTCGCGGACCATCTGCCGGTGGGGGAAGGGGTGTGCAGGTGGGCCGGGGAGGAGGGGCAGGCGTCGCTTCGCTCATGACCGCTCCCTGTGCCATGCCTGCGCGGCAAACTGGTACGCCTGCTCGTCCCGGGCCAGGAACCGCTCGGCGAACTCGGGCCAGGGCCTGGTTGCGTACTGCTTCTGGAAGGCTTCGTCACGCCCGTAGTACGGGGCGCAGGAGGTGAAGTGCGCGCCGTTGGGGGCCTCGACCACGCCGGTCACCGTGTGTCGTTTGACCAGCAGGGTCTGCAAGGCGGCCTCCTTGGTCAGCTCGGCCGTGTCCACGACGCGTTCGCAGGAGACGTACGCCTCGTCCGCCGCCTCGCAGAACAGGTCGTCGAAGTACGGGTCCGGGCCCAGATACTGCCCGTTGCCCAGCCGGTCGGCGCGGTTGACGTGTACCAGGGCCGCGTCCATCCGCAGGGCCGGCATCGCCACGAACGTCTCTCCGTCGTCGTACGGTGAGGTGACCGTGCGCAGTCCGGGGTTGACCCGCATGATGTCCGAGCCGAGCCCCGCCCTGACCGGCAGGAAGGGCAGCCGGTTCGCCGCCGCGTGCAGCCCCCACAGGAACATCGCCTCGTCGATCTCCGTCAGCTTCAGCGCGCCGTGCTCGCGCGCCGCGCGGTAGTGGGGTTCGAGGGGGATCGAGTCGAGGGTGACGAAGGCCGTGACCAGCTTCCGGATGCGTCCGGCCGCCGCCAGCATGCCGACGTCCGGGCCGCCGTACGAGACGATCGTGAGGTCGGTGATGCCGGACCGCAGGAGTGCTCTGACCAGGGCCATCGGTTTGCGGCGCGAGCCCCAGCCGCCGATGCCCAGGGTCATCCCGCTGCGCAGCCGGGAGACGACCGCGTCGGCCGTCATCGTCTTGTCGCTCACTCAGCCACCGTCCTTCCCGAAGGCGCTGCGGACCCGGTCGGCCACGCCACTGAGCCCCGCCTCGAAGGTGAAGCCCTGCTCGAAGCGGTAGCTGCGGTGCACGTCCACCGGATCGATGCCGTTGAGGGCGTCCTTGGCCAAACGGATCAGCTCGCCGTCCTTGGCGGCGATTTCGCGGGCCAACTCCAGGGCCGCCGCCCGCAGTTCGCTTTTGGGTACCACCTGCCACACCGAGCCGTGCGCGTGCAGCTCGGCCGCCGTCACCGTGCGCGCGGTGTATTACAGGGCGCGCATCAGGTGCTGGGGGACCAGCCGGGACAGGTGCGTGGCCGCGCCCAGCGCGCCCCGGTCCAGCTCGGGCAGGCCGAAGGTCGCGTCGTCGCTCGCCACGATCGCGTCCGCGTTGCCCACCAGGCCGATGCCGCCGCCCAGGCAGAAGCCGTGCACCGCCGCCACGACGGGCACCTCGCACTCGTAGACCGCGGTGAAGGCCGCGGCGCAGCCCTGGTTGGCGCCGATCAGGGCGGTCCGGCTGTCCGCCTGTATCTCCTTGATGTCCACGCCCGCGTTGAACCCGCGGCCCTCGGCGGCCAGCACGACGCATCGGACCTCCCGGTCGCGGCCCGCCGACCGCACCGCGTCGGCCAGGGTGAACCAGCCGCTCACCGGCAGCGCGTTGACCGGTGGAAAGTCGACCGTGACGACGGAAATCCCTTTTTCCGCGGACGAGGTGGAGACACCCATGGGCGCATCAGCTACCTTCCACTCAACTGCCTTTCCACCAAACATTTGTTAGGTGCGAGGTGCTTCGAAGCTAGCAGCCGGAGGATCCGAGCGGGAGGCCCTGTGGATAACTCGCATTCCCCGCCGCTGAGCGGCCGGACGGTCGTCGTCACGGGCGGCACCCGGGGGGTCGGAGCCGGGATCGCGAGGGCCTTCGTCGAAGCGGGCGCCGACGTCGTGACGTGTGCCCGCCGCCCGCCCGAAGTCCCGGTGGCGGGCGCGGAGTTCGAGCCCCTCGACCTGCGCGATCCGGCGGCCGTGCGGGACTTCTTCCACGCCCTGCCCCGCCTCGACGTCCTCGTCAACAACGCGGGCGGCACCCCCTACCGGCTGCTCACGGACGCCGAACCCGAGCGGCACGCCCGCGTCGTCGAGCTCAACCTCCTCACCCCGCTGACCGCCTCGCTCGCCGCGTACGAGCACCTGAAACGGGCCAGGGGCGCCGTGGTGATGATCGGCAGCGTCACCCGTACGCGGATGACGGAACGCGCCTTCGCCGAAACCATGGCGGCCCCGGCCTCCGGCTTCGACGCCATGGCCCCCGAGAACGTCTCCCCCCTGGTGGTGTGGCTCGGCTCCCCGGCGAGCGCCGGGGTGAGCGGCCGCGTCTTCGAGGCGGAGGCCGGCCGTATCACCGTCATGGAGGGCTGGCGCCCCGGCCCCACGGCCGACAAGGGAGCGCGGTGGACCCCGGCCGAGGCGGGAGAGGCGGCGCTGAAGCTGCTGGCGGAGGCGGAGGTGCCCGGGGCGGTGTACGGGGCGTAATGCGTGCTGCCTACGCCGCGGCGTACGGGGGGCGTGGAGACCAAAACGGGCCGCGTTTGGGCCTCTAGGACCGTACGCGGGTAGAGGGCGTACGCGGGCGGCGTGCGGGGCGTGGAGACCGTAAGCGGGCGGCGTGCGGGGCGTGGAGACCGTACGTGGGTAGAGGCCGTACGCACTCCCCTGGGCGTCAGCCCGAAAGGCGTGCCGCCGCCTTGCGCTGCCGCTCGGTCATGACCGACAGGAAGCGGATCACCGTCTCCAACTCCTCCGTGCTGAACGCCTCGCATCCCTCGACGACGTCGCGCGCCCAGTCCTCGAAGAACACGGCGAGTTCCCCGATCTTGTCCCGGTTCAGCTCCACGAGCACCCGGCGCTTGTCGGTGGGGTGCTTGACCCGGCGGGCGAAGCCCTTGGTCTCCAGGCGGTCGATGAGACCGGTGACGGAGGCGGGGGCCAGGCCGGTCAGCCGGGCGAGGTCCTTGGCGGTGAGCGGACCGTGCCGCTCCAGGAGGTCGAGGGTCTTTTCCTCCGTGGCGTTCAGCCCCTGCTTCGCGGCGATCGCCGAGTGGAACATCACGGTGACCCCGCTGTGCTCCCGGCCCACGGTCATCAGCCGCTCCAGCGTCTCGGCCCGCCGCTTGTCGTCCGCTGTCTCTTCGCTGGTCATGGATCCAGGCTAACAAATATTTCGTTCAACCGAACTAAGGACTTGCGGTCACGCCTGGGTCGATGCAAGTCTTTCGTTAGGTCGAACGAAATAAATCGAGGCCGAGCAACGGCCCCTGCCCACCAGGGAGTCATCATGTCCACGACCCTCACCACACCCCCGCCCACCGCGGCGGAGCCGTACCCCCGTCGCTGGGCGGCCGCCGTCGTGATGATGATCGCGGCGCTGATGGACCTGCTGGACGTGACGATCGTCAACGTGGCGATCCCGTCCATCGGCCGTGACCTGCACGCCTCGGCGAGCGACCTGCAGTGGCTGGTCTCCGCCTACCTGCTGGGCTTCGCGGCCACGCTGATCGTCTCCGGTCACCTCGGGGACCGCTTCGGACGCCGGGGACTGTTCCTTGCCGGCACCGCGGGCTTCGGGCTGGCGAGCCTGGGCTGCGGGATCGCCGGCTCACCGGGGCAGCTCATCGCCGCCCGGGCCGTGCAGGGCGTGCTGGCCGCGGTGCTGATGCCGCAGGTGCTGGGCTCTTTCCGCACGTTGTTCCGGGGCAAGGATCGGGGAGCGGCCTTCGGGATGTACGGCGCCGTCGCCGGGTTCGCCTCCGCGATCGGCCTGCTGCTCGGCGGGCTGCTGACCGACGCCGACCTGTTCGGCTGGGGCTGGCGGTCGGTGTTCCTCGTCAACGTGCCCGTCGCCGTCGGGACCTTCGTGGCCGGGCTGCTGCTGGTGCCGTCGACGAAGGAGCGGTCCGCCGGGCGTCCCGACGTGCTCGGCAGCCTGGTGCTGGCCGCCGGGCTGGTGGCGGTCGTGCTGCCGCTGGTGCAGGGCCGGCAGAACGGCTGGCCGCTGTGGGGCTGGACCTGCCTCGCCGCCGGGGTGCTGGCGATCGCCGGGCTCGGGGTGTACGAGGCGCGGCGCCGTACGCCCGGCACGGTGCCGCTGCTGCCGGCGCGGGCGTTCCGGCTGCCGGCGTTCTCGGTGGGCGTCCTGGTGCAGCTGCTGTTCTCCGTCGGCATGCAGGGCTTCTTCCTGGTCTTCGCTCTCTGGCTGCAGGCGGGCGAGGGCTACTCGCCCGCGCAGGCCGGTGTGCTGACGGTGGCGTTCTCGGCCGGGAGCTTCCTGACCGCGCCCGCCGCCGACGGTCTCGCCGTGAAGTACGGCCGCCTCGTGCTCGGCGCCGGGGCGCTGATGATGGCCGGCGGCTTCTGCTGGATCTGGGCGGCGGTCACCGACTCCTCCGCCGCTCACACGGGGGCGTGGCCGCTGGTGCCGGGGCTGGTGATCGCCGGGGCCGGGCTGGGCTTCCTGGTGGTGCCGCTGGTCAATGTGGTGCTGTCCGCGGTGCCCGGTGAGTTGGCGGGCGGGGCGTCGGGGATCTTCTCCACGGCCCAGCAGTTCGGCGGCGCGCTGGGTGCGGCGGTGATCGGCACGGTGTTCTTCGGCCACACCTCCCACGGTCTGACCCACGCCCTGACCACGGCGATGCCCTGGGTGACGGCGGGGTTCGTGATCTGCGCCGGCCTGTGCGGGGCGCTGCCGCGGCGGGCGGTGGCCGAGCACGAGTGAGGGCAGGGCCGTGGGTGACCCTGGGTGCGGGGCTCTGAGGGGTCCCGCACTGCCCCCGAGGGGGCTCCGCCCTCCTGGACCCCCGCTCCTCTCCTCGAACTGCCCCAAGCTGCTTCGAGCAGGGGGTACCCCCAGAGGGGCTGCATTTCCTGCGCCCGGTGACCGTTGCCCTACGTGTCGCACTCCAGCACCGTCCGGCAGAGCCCGCACCGCGCCCGCACCCGGCCCCGCACCTCCACCCTGATCCGCTGGTGACAGGTCGGGCAGGGAAACGACACCCGGAGCGGACCACGGACGGCCGGCGTGAAGGAGTAGGGCACGCCCGGCTGGGCGAGAGGTGCGTGGTCCTGGGCGTGCCGTCGGTCGCGGGCGTAGCGGCGGCGGCCCGCCCAGCCGGCCGCCGTCAGCGGCTGCTGCTGCTCGTCCCGGCGGGCCTGGGCCATGCCCTTGACGTACGCCTCGTACGCCTGTGGGCTGGTGAACCACGTCGAGGGGTCCTCGCCGAACACCAGCGCACGCTTGGCCAGGACGTAGCCGAACTCCTCCGGGGTCAGGTAGCCGAGCTTCTGCGAGGACGCCCCGTCCTCCCGGAATGCGTCCAGCAGGAGCCAGCCCGCGCCCAGGTACGTCGCCGCGGTGTCCGTGAGGATCTCGTTGTCGCGGGTGCCGGGGAGGGAGAGACCCAGGCGGTGCAGATAGACGTGCATCACCTCATGGGCGAGGGCCGCGCCGATGTCCCGCCGATGGGTGCGGAAGCGGTCGTTCAGCTCGACGAAGTACTCGGGGCCCGCCGCCAGTTCGACGTTCGCCGCGTGCGTCATCTCGCGGAAGCTGACGATCAGACGGGCTTCCGGCAGCCGGTAGTGGCGCACCAGTTCACGGGCCACGCGCTGCGCGCCCAGATGCAGGTCGTCGGTGTCGCAGAAGGCCACGTCGGCGGGGGCCACACTGGTCGCGAACGTCTGGACGGTGTCGTACGACAGCCGCTTGTAGAGCGCGGTGATCGCGGAGCGCACCGTCTCCAGATGTGGGTAGCCGTGCTCGACCGGTCCGTCGTTCGCCACGCCCGTACCCCCAAAGACGCCCTGAACTCCCTACCACTCTATGCGGACGTGAGCGGATTTTCGCTGGCCCAGTTCCCGGTCGGGGCGTGAGATCCGTCGTTGTCATGCGCACGGCCCGATCTTCATACTCCGACCGCCCAACCCCCCACGAAAGGACGTAGGTTGAGCCGCGGAGCCCGGATGAAGCCCTCTGTCCCCGGTCGGAAGAGCCGCGGCGGCTACTGCAGTCGCCCTCGCGGTCGCAAGCCTCCAGCCCGCCGGTGCCCAGGCCGCTCCCGCGCCCGTCGTGGGAGGAACGCCCGCCGCGCAGAACGAGTTCCCGTTCATCGTCCACCTCTCCATGGGCTGCGGCGGGGCCCTGTACCAGAAGGACGTCGTCCTGACCGCGGCGACCGCACTGCGTCCACGGCTCCGGCAGCACCAGCGGGATCACCGTGACCGCCGGCGTCACCGACCTCGGCTCCTCCGCCGCGATCAAGGTGAAGTCGACCAAGGTCAAGCAGGCCCCCGGCTATCACCACAAAGGCAGGGACTGGGCGCTGATCAAGCTCGCCCGGCCGCTCGACCTGCCCACACTCGAGATCGCCACCAGCTCCCGCTACAACCGCGGCATGTTCACCGTAGCCGGCTGGGGCAGCACCGAGAGCGCCCACACCGGTACGACGAAACTGCGCAAGGCCGTCCTCCCTCACGTCAGCGACAGCGTGTGCAAGCGGCACTACGGCAACCGGCTGGTCCCCAAGGACGAGATCTGCGCCGGGTACCGGCGCGGCGGCGTCGACACCTGCTCCGGCGACTCCGGCGGCCCCATGCTCCGCAAGGACGACTCCGGCGCCTGGACCGAGGTCGGCATCGTCAGCTGGGGCGCGGCTGCGCCCGCCCCGGCGTGCCCGGCATCTACACCCAGGTCGACACCTTCGCGAGCGACATAGCTCGCGCGGCGGCCGCCCTCTAGCTGCAGTGACCCGCTGGCTGTAGTGGCCCGCCAGCGGTATTTGACCCGCCAGCGGTATTTGACCCGCCAGCTGTATTGACCCGCGGCGCCGTCCCCGGGCAAGTGGCGCCCCCACCTCGCTCACCGCCGACGTACACCACCGCGAGATCCCACGGGCCCGCGCACCTCCAGCGGGAACAGCTGCCGCGGCCCGGGGACGGTCACCTCGTGGCGCAGCAGGCCCCGGGTCCCCGCCCAGCTCCTCGAAGGCGGCCGCGCCCAGCAGGCCGCGCCATCCCCGACGCCTGGAGCAACGGGATACTCGGTTCCGACCGTCCACCCATGATCGAACGCCCGCACACCCCGTAGGGTTGACGCCCATGACCACCAGCAGCACCGGTACCGGTGACGTCGACCCCGCCGTCCGCAAGGAGCTCGCGCGGCTGCGCGACAGCATCGACAACATCGACGCGGCCGTCGTCCACATGCTCGCCGAGCGGTTCAAGTGCACCCAACAGGTCGGCCACCTCAAGGCCGCCCACCAGCTGCCGCCCGCCGACCCGGCCCGCGAGGCCCGTCAGATCGAGCGGCTGCGCGCCCTCGCCGAGGACGCCAAGCTGGACCCGGGGTTCGCTGAGAAGTTCCTGAATTTCATTATCGCCGAGGTGATCCGCCACCACGAGCGCATCGCCGAGGACGCCGGCAACGGCGCGGCACCGGCGACGACCTGACCTCGGCCGATCCGCACCGGGCGGGTCACCGGGGCGGGGGCGGGGCATGCTGCGCCGTGCACCGCCCGTCAGCCGACGAGCGCTTTCCGTCAGACGGCGGACACTTTCCGTCAGCCGGCGGGCGCATCGGTTAGCGCCTCGGTGCTGCGCACCAAGGTCCGCCACCTCTACGACGCCCACCGACACCACCAGGCGCTCGTGGAGGAGGTGTGCGCAATGCGCGCTCGGGTGGACGACCACGCCGAACCCGCCGGGCACCCGCCCTGCCCGCCCTGCCCGCCCTGCCCCACCCCGGCGCACGGGTGCCCCTGCAGCGCGACGCCCACCGGGCGGCGCCCGCGCAGGACCGCACCCAGCCCGCGCCACCGAAACCCCCTCGTGCCCTGTCAGTGGCATCAGGCAGCATGGCGTTCATGTCCGTACTCACGCGCGACGAAGCGCAGACCCGTGCCCAGCTCCTCGACGTCCACCGCTACACGATCGAACTCGATCTGACCGCCGGGGACGAGACCTTCGACTCCCTGACCGTCATCCGGTTCACCGTGCGCGCCGGCCAGGACGTCACGGACACGTTCGTCGAGCTCAAGCCCGCCGAGCTGCGCTCCGCCACCCTCGACGGACAGCCCCTCGACCCGGAGAGCCTGGACGAGAACCGCCTGCCCCTGAAGGGCCTCACCCCCGGCGAGCACGAGCTGCGCATCGACGCCTCCATGCGCTACTCCCGCACCGGCGAGGGCATGCACCGCTTCACCGACCCCACCGACGGCGAGACCTACGTCTACACACAGCTGTTCATGGACGACGTGCAGCGCGTCTTCGCCGCCTTCGACCAGCCCGACCTCAAGGCCGTCTTCGACCTGTCCGTCAAGGCCCCCGAGGGCTGGACCGTCCTCGCCAACGGCATCACCGACCACCTCGGCAACGGCCGCTGGCAGGCCGCGCCCACCCCGCGGATCTCCACCTACCTCGTCGCCGTCGCCGCCGGCCCCTGGCACACCGTGCGCACCGAGCACCGCGGCCTGCCCTTCGGCATCCACTGCCGCCGCTCGCTCGCCCCCCACCTCGACGCGGACGCCGACGAGATCCTCGACGTCACGCGCGCGTGCTTCGACCGCTACCACGAGAAGTTCGAGGAGCCCTACCCCTTCGACTCCTACGACCAGGCTTTCGTCCCCGAGTTCAACGCCGGCGCCATGGAGAACCCGGGCCTGGTCACCTTCCGCGACGAGTTCGTCTACCGCTCCGCCGTCACCGACACCGAGCGGCAGACCCGCGCCATGGTCATCGCCCACGAGATGGCCCACATGTGGTTCGGCGACCTCGTCACCCTCAAGTGGTGGGACGACATCTGGCTGAACGAGTCCTTCGCCGAGTACATGGGCTACCAGACCCTCACCGAGGCGACCCGCTTCACCGACACGTGGACCGACTTCGGCGTCGCCCGCAAGGCCTGGGGCTACGACGCCGACCAGCGCCCGTCCACCCACCCCGTCGCGCCCGAGGCCGTCGACGACACCGCCTCCGCCCTGCTCAACTTCGACGGCATCTCCTACGCCAAGGGCGCCTCCGCCCTGCGCCAGCTGGTGACCTGGCTCGGCGAGAAGGACTTCCTCGCCGGCATCAACACCCACTTCGCACGCCACAAGTTCGCCAACGCCACCCTGTCCGACTTCATCGACTCCCTCGCCGCCGCCACCGACCGCGACGTGCACGCCTGGGCCGACGCCTGGCTGCGCACCACCGGCGTCGACACCCTCACCCCGCGCCTCACCCCCGGCGGCAACGGCGCCTGCACCCTCACCGTCGAACGCGACGGCAGCCGCCCGCACCGCATCGCCGTCGGCCTGTACGACCAGGACCTCGCCGACGAGGGACACCTCGTCCTGCGCGAACGCCTCGACCTGGACGTACCGCAGACCGACGGCCTGCCCATCGGCAAGCGCCCCGCGCTGCTCCTGCTCAACGACGGCGACCTCACCTACGCCAAGGTCCGCTTCGACCCCGCGTCCTTCCAGACCCTCCGCGCAGGGCTGTCCGGCCTGCCCGAGCCGCTCACCCGCGCGGTCGTGTGGAACGCCCTGCGCGACGCCGTCCGCGACGGCGAACTGCCCGCCTCCGCCTACCTGGAGACCGCCCGCGCCCACCTGCCGCGCGAGACCGACCTCGCCGTCGTCGAGGGCGTCCTCGCCTTCGCCCGCGCCCACGTCACCGACCGCTACCTGAAGCCCGAGGAGCGGCCCGCCGCCCTCGCCACCCTCGCCGCCCTGTGCCGCGACCTGATCCGCCGCACCGAGGACGGCGACAACCCCGGCCTGCGCCTGATCGCCGTACGCCACTTCATCGACGTCGCCGTCCACCCCGACACCATCGCCGCGTGGCTCGCCGACGGCACCGTGCCCGGCGGCCCCGAACTCGACCCCGAGCTGCGCTGGCGCGTCCTGTCCCGCCTCGCCGTCCTCGGCGCCACCGACGAGGCCGCCATCGCCGCCGAGCTGGAGCGCGACCCGAGCGCCACCGGCCAGGAGGGCGCCGCCCGCTGCCGCGCCGCCCTGCCCGACGAGGAGGCCAAGCGCCGCGCCTGGGAGGCGATGTTCGCCACGGACGACCTCTCCAACTACCTGTTCACCGCCACCGCCCAGGGCTTCTGGCAGCCCGAACAGGCCGACCTGGTCCGGCCGTACGTGCAGCGCTACTACCCGGACGCGGTCGCCGTCGCCGCCCGCCGCGGGCCCGCCATCGCCGATGCCGCCGGCCGCTGGGCCTTCCCCGCCCACGCCGTCGACGCCGAGAACCTGCGCCTCGGCGAGGCCTGCCTGCGCGACGCCAACCCGATCCCCGCCCTGCGCCGCAAGCTCGTCGACCAACTCGACGACCTGGCACGGGCGCTGCGGGTGAGGCAGGCGTAGGGGGGCGGGACGTAGGGCACGGCTGGTCCCTGACGACGATGCGGTAGGCCGATCGTTCTTCCTGGGCTCGAGCGGCCAAGGACGATCAGCCCCAGCTCCGGGAGGCAACCCGTGATCGTCGTGACCGGCGCGACCGGCAACGTCGGCCGTGCCCTCGTCGACCGCCTCGTCGCCGCAGGGCGGCCCGTGCGGGCGCGGACCCGCGACCCGCGGCGGGCCGCCCTGCCTGAGCAGGCCGAGCTGGTGCGGTTCCATCCCGACGACCCGGCCGCCTCGTTTCAAGGGGCGACCGAGCTGTTCCTGAACATCCAGGCCATCGACCACGCGGACGACTTCCGGAGCCGAGCCGGCACACCAGCGGTACCGCGGGTGGTCCTCAGCGGTGCGGGCCGAACCGCAACTCCGCCCGCCGCACCGCCCCTTCACGCGGCCCCGCCCGCCGGTTGCCGACCTCGGTGCCCACCGCCGACGGCTCCTCCACGGCGAAACCGAGCCGCTGCAGGAAGCGTTCCCCGGCTCCCAGCCGGGCGGGACGGTCGCCGTCACCCGCGTCACGCCCTCCGCACGCGCCAGCAGCGCCTCAGCCACCGCCCGCCCCACACCGCGACCTGGCGCCTCGGGCGCCAGCAGGAACATCCCCACCTCCACGGCACCCGGCTCCGGATGGTCCCGCACGGCGTCCACCAGACCCACCACGGCCCCGTCGTCCCGTTCCACGACCAGGAGCACCTTGTCCTCCGGGCTCGCCCCCTCCGGCAGCGAATGGAACAGGCTCTGCACATCACCCGGCGCCGACGGCAGCCCCGTCGCCGCCACGAACCAGTCCTCACCCGCCTCGAACAGGGCCAGCAGCGCAGCCTCGTCCTCAGGAGCGGGCTCCCGGACCCTCACCCGTGCACCGGGCACGTCGATCATCCACGCATCCACCATCCGTCCGAAGCTGTCCCCGCTTCGCGCGTGCCCCAACACGTTTTCCCCGCACGGCAGTACCCCCTTTCGGGTTCCGATCGTTGAGCTTTCCGGGCGCGTCGGACCCCCCTGCGTACACAGTGGAAGTCCCTGCCCCGCGCCCCGGAGGACAGCCGATGAGTACTCCGCCCCTCGCCTCGGGTCCCGAAGGCCCCGGCGCCCTGCGGCCCCTGCTCGACACGGTGCTCGACGCCCTGGACAGCGGCCGGCGCGCACGCGGGGGACCACTGCCCGCGGGCGGACCCGACGCGGTCGCCGCCCGGATGCGGGACGCGGTGGGCGACGTCCTGCCCGACCAGGGCGATCCGGACGCCCTGCGCAAACTCGTCCACGCCCTCGCCGAAGGCGCCGCCGACCCCGCCGACCCGCTGTGCGCCGCCCACCTGCACTGCCCGCCCCTCGCCGTCGCCACCGCCGCCGACCTCGCCGCAAGCGCCCTCAACCCCTCCCTCGACTCCTGGGACCAGGCCCCCGCCGCCTCCGAACTCGAAGCCCTCGTCACCCGCGAACTCGCCCTCGAGACAGGCCTGGCCGACTCCGTCGTCACCACCGGCGGCACCGAGTCCAACCAGCTCGCCCTGCTCCTCGCCCGCGAGGCCCACCGCGGCGGTGTCCGCCTCGTCTGCGGCACCAACGCCCACCACTCACTGCCCCGCGCCGCCTGGCTGCTCGGCCTGCCCGAACCCGTGATCGTCCCCGCCCCCGCCGGCACCATCGACCTCGCCGCCCTCCACGAGGCCCTCACCGACATCTCCGGTCCGCGCGGCTCCCTCGTCGTGGCCGCCACCGCCGGCACCACCGACGCCGGCCTCATCGACCCGCTCCCCGAGATCGCCGGACTGTGCGCCGCCCACGGCGCCCGCCTCCACATCGACGCCGCCCACGGCGGAGGCCTGCTGTTCAGCGACCGGCACCGCGACAAGCTCACCGGCCTCGAAGCCGCCCACACCGTCACCCTCGACCTGCACAAACTCGGCTGGCAGCCGGTCGCCGCCGGCCTCCTCGCCGTCCGTCACCCCCGCGACCTCGCCGTCCTGCACCAGCGCGCCGACTACCTCAACGCCGACGACGACACCGAAGCAGGCCTTCCCGACCTCCTCGGACGCTCCCTGCGCACCACCCGCCGCCCCGACATCCTCAAGATCGCCGTCACCCTCAAGACCCTCGGCCGCTCCGGCCTCGGCGCCCTCGTCGACCAGGTCTGCGCCGTGGCCCGCGAGTTCGCCGACCTCATCCGCCACCACCCCGGCTTCGAGCTCTACGACCGGCCCACCATCAGCACGGTCCTCTTCCGGCCCGCGGGCGCCCCCGACGCCGCCGTCGCCGCCGTACGCCGCAAACTCCTCACCGAAGGCTGCGCCGTCCTCGGCCGCGCCCGCCTCGACGACCGGCTCTGGCTCAAGGCCACCCTCCTCAACCCCGACACCCGGCCCGACGACCTGGCCGCCCTCCTGAAACTGGTGGAAGGAAGCACCCCCCGATGAGCCCGACCCCCCACCCCCCACGCCAGGCACCCGGAGCACCCCGCGACCTGGTCGGCATCGGCATCGGACCGTTCAACCTCTCCCTCGCCGCCCTCGCCCACCCGCTCACCGAACTCGACACCGTCTTCTACGAACAGCGCCCCGGCTTCGACTGGCACCCCGGCCTGCTCATCGACGGCGCGACCATCCAGGTCCCCTTCCTCGCCGACCTGGTCACCCTCGCCGACCCCGCCAGTGACTGGACCTTCCTCAACTACCTCAAGGCCCGCGACCGGCTCTTCCCCTTCTACTTCGCCGAACGCTTCCACATCCAGCGTGCCGAGTACGACGCCTACTGCCGCTGGGTGTCCGAGAACCTCCCCGCACTGCACTTCGGACACCAGGTCGACGCCGTCCGCTGGAACCCCGAACGCGACGTATTCGAAGTCGACTTCACCCAGCTCGACGCCGACGGCGAAGCCGAAGCCCGCGGCTGCACCTGCACGAAGAACATCGTCCTCGGCGTCGGCACCGAACCCTACGTCCCCGACCCGCTCAGACCCCTCCTCGAGGCCCCCGGCGCCCCCGTCGTCCACGCCGCCCGCTACCTCGACCACCGCGACGCCTTCCTGGCCGCCGACCACATCACCGTCGTCGGCTCCGGACAGTCCGGCGCCGAGGTCTTCCTCGACCTGCTCCGCCACCGCCCCGCCGGCCGGGAGAAGATCCACTGGATCGGCCGCACCGAAGCCTTCGCCCCCATGGAGTACTCAAAACTCGGCCTGGAGCACTTCACCCCCGACTACACCCGCTACTTCCACGCCCTCGCCGAACCCGTCCGCGACCAGCTCGTCACCTCCCAGTGGCAACTCCACAAGGGCATCGACGCCGACACCATCGCTGCCATCCGCGACGAGCTCTACCGCCGCACCCTGCACGGCGGCTGGCCCGACGCCGTCCTCACCCCCGGCGTCCACGTCCGTACCGCCGGACGCGTCGCCACCACCAGGGTCGAACTCCACCTCGAACACGTCCAGCAGGGCACCCGCACCCGTCTCACCACCGACGCCGTCGTCCTCGCCACCGGCTACCGCGAACGCCCCCTCACCCGCCTCCTCGCCGGCCTCGACCCCTACCTGCGTCGCGACAACAGCGAACGCCCCCGCATCGACGAACAGTTCCGCCTCGTCCTCGACCCGTCCGTCACCACCACCGGCTGCCACGTCTACGTCCAGAACGCCGAACTCCACACCCACGGCGTCGGCGCCCCCGACCTCGGCCTCGCCGCCTGGCGCAGCGCCACCATCCTCAACTCCCTCACCGGCAAGGAGCCCTACCCGCTGCCCACCCGCACGGCCTTCACCACCTTCGGACTCGAGCCACAGCCCAACCGGCAGGTGAAGACACTCACCCCACTCGTCGACCTGCGGTGAGAGCACCGCGAACCAGGTCGACGACGCCGAGGCGAAGAAACCCTCGCCGACGCCGTCGACCCGTCACCGCTGACCCCTAGAACACCGGCGTGCCGTTCCGCGTCAGCCTCCAGTCCACCGACGCGAAGTTCTTCGGGTCCAGCACACCCTTCGCGGTCACCCACTCCGCGATCCGGGTACGGATCTCCGTCGACTCCGACCACAGCTCCTTGGCCGAGGCGACATACGGGAAGGCACCGCCGCCGTTGGCACGGTAGTTGTTCACCGCCAGCACGAACTGCTGCGCGTCGTCCAGCGCCGCACCGTTGTACGTCAGGTTCCTGATCCGCGAACCGGCCGGCTGGGCGATGTCGATGTCGTACGCCAGGCCCGACACGTAGTCGTAGTTGTAGTCCGGGCGGCCGTTCGCGTTCGTCAGCTTCTCCACGTCGACCGCCGCGTCGGCCGCCGTCTGCACGAAGTACTCCGCCGAGTACTCCAGGTACGCCCGGATCTGCGCGCCCGTCATCAGCTTGGCGACCAGCGTGTTGTCGTACACGTACAGGCTCGACAGGTCCCGGATCGTCACATCGCCGGCCGGGATCTGTGAAGTCCGGGAGAACGGGGAGGCCTGCGCGATCACCGGCAGCGAGGCGTACTCGGTGCCCGCCAGCGCGGCCTTCACCACGTCCTCCTGCACCTTGGTGATCAGGTCGATGATCGGGGCGTCCTTGTAGCGGGCCTCGACCGTCGTCAGGGTCTGGGTCGCGGTGCCGACGACCTGGTTGACGTACTTCACGACCTGCGCATGCTCGTCCGTCAGCAGCCTGGTGATCCTCGGGTCGTCCGCGACGGTGTTCGAGTTGCGCAGCGAGGCGGAGACCGACTCGACCTCCCACCGGCCCTTGGCGAACACCAGCTCGATGTCGAAGAGGGTGAGCCGCTCGGCGTAGCACAGCGGCTCCGACAGCACGACCGTCTTGCCGGTGTGCTCGTTGGTGACCTTCAGCTCCGGGATCTCCAGGTGCGCGTGACCCACCAGGATCGCGTCGATGCCCGGCACCTGCCTGGCGACGTTCGCGGCCGCGTCCTCCACGTACGGCAGCTGGTCACCGTACGACGAGGTACCGGAGGTACCCGAGTGCGCCGACACCACGACCACGTCCGCACCCATCGAGCGCAGCTTCGGCACCCACTTCGCGGCCTGCTCCTCCAGACCTGGGAAGGTCAGCTTCCCCTGAACGTACGCCTTGTCCCAGATCGCGATCCCCGGGTTGGTCAGACCGAGGACGGCGACCTTCACCGGCGGGGCGCCCGGCACGTGGAACTTCTTGATGAAGTACGGCGGGAAGGCCGGCTTCAACGTCTTCGCGTCCAGCGCGTTCGCGCCCAGCAGCGGGAAGTGGCACTGCGCCTCGAACCTCCGCAGCGTCTCGATGCCGTAGTTGAACTCGTGGTTGCCCAGCGCCGCCGCGTCGTACCCGATCGCGTTCATCGCCTGCGCCATCGGATGCACCGGACCACCCTTGGCGGTGATCGGGTCCACCTTCGCGTAGTAGTACGTCAGCGGGGTGCCCTGGATCGTGTCGCCCGCGTCCAGCAGCAGCGTGTTGCACCGGCCCTTCTCCTCGCGGACCTGGTTCACCAGCGTCGAGATCCGCGCCAGGCCCTGAGCGTTGCCCGCCTTGTCGGAGTACTCCGCGTCCTTGAAGTAGTCCCAGTTGAAGACGCGCCCGTGCAGGTCGGTCGTGCCCATGACGGTCAGGGAGTACCGCTTGGCCGGCTTCGCGGGCTTCTTCGCCTCCGCGGCCTGCGCCGCCGGAGCCGCCGCCGCGCCGGCCAGTGCGACCCCCGCCCCGGTCACGGCGGACTTCCTCAGGAACTTCCGGCGGTTCAACGGCATGTCTGGTTCCCCTCGCGAAAAGGTCAATGACGCGCGTAGATTCTGACCTGGTCATGACGAGCCGCAACAGACCCCGCAGGTTTCGATCTGGTGACCAGCAGGAGCGGAAAACCGGTCACCGGTGACAGAGTGGGACGTATGACCTCACCCGCCTCGGAGGAACCCCGGCCCGCCGTCCCCTACGGCACCCCCGACGCCCCCCGCATCGCCGTCCGCGGCGAAGCCCACCTCGAAATCGACCCCGAAATCGCCCGCATCGGCATCACCGTCAGCGCCCGCGGCAAGGACCGCCGCTCCGCCCTCGACGACCTCACCCGACGCAATGCGGCCGTCCTCGACCTCGTGAAGTCCTACGGCTCATCAGTGGAGCGCCTGGAAACCGGCCACTTCTCCATCACCCCCGAACTGACCCAGCGCGGCCGCGGCGAACGCGTCCGCAGCTACCACGGCCAGGTGCACGTGACCGCCGAACTCTCCGACTTCACAGCACTCGGCGAACTGACCACACGCCTCGCCGACTTGGAGCTGACCCGGGTCGACGGCCCCTGGTGGGCCCTCCGCCCCGACTCACCCGTCCACAGGGACGCGCGGCAGCAAGCAGTACGCGAGGCCGTCCAGCGCGCACGGGAGTACGCCGAAGCGCTCGGCACCACGCTCGCGGCACTCGTGGAGCTCGCCGACACAGGCGCCGAGAACGCCGAGCCCTACCAGCGGACCGCCGGCCGCATGCGGCCCATGGCCGCCTACGGGACGGAAGCCGAGGACACGGCAGCCCCCCTCGACCTCGAACCCCAGAAGCAACACGTCTACGCACAGGTCAACGCGCGCTTCACCATGACACCACCTCGCCTGTAAATGCCCCGACCGACAATGCGCCGGCCGAGAAATGCATGCGGACACCTCTAATGCTCATCGGAGCACGCCGCCGCACAATTCAACAGTTGTCAATCGTCCTTTACCCAAAGGTTGTTGAGTAGTCACGCAGCACCAATTCTCTACCGACCGGTAAGGCCTAGGCTCACTTCATGCGCCGAGCAAAGATCGTCTGTACTCTGGGGCCCGCCACCGACTCGTACGACCAGATCAAGGCACTGGTCGAGGCCGGAATGGACGTCGCCCGATTCAACCTCAGCCACGGCAGCTACGCCGAACACGAGGAGCGCTACCAGCGCGTACGCAAAGCAGCCGACGAGACCGGCCGCAGCGTAGGAATCCTCGCCGACCTTCAAGGTCCGAAGATCCGTCTCGGCCGCTTCCGCGAAGGACCCGTACTCCTTGAACGCGGCGACACCTTCACCATCACCGTCGAAGAGGGCATCGAAGGCGACCGCCAGACCTGCGGAACCACCCACACCGGCCTCGCCGATGACGTCACCCCCGGCGAACGCATCCTCGTCGACGACGGGAAAGTCTGCCTGGACGTCACCGCCGTGGACGGCCCCCGCGTCCACACCACGGTCGTCGAAGGCGGCATGGTCTCCGACCACAAGGGCCTGAACCTGCCCGGCGTCGCGGTGTCGGTCCCCGCCCTCTCCAAGAAGGACGAGGAAGACCTGCGCTGGGCGCTGCGCACCGGCTTCGACGTCATCGCGCTCTCGTTCGTCCGCAGCGGCCGCGACATCAAGGACGTCCACCGCATCATGGACGACGACGGCCGCCGCCTCCCCGTCATCGCCAAGATCGAGAAACCCCAGGCCGTCGACGCGATCAACGACATCGTCGCCGCCTTCGACGGCATCATGGTCGCGCGCGGCGACCTGGGCGTGGAAATGCCGCTCGAACAGGTGCCCATCGTCCAGAAGCGCGCCATCAAACTCGCCAAGCGCAACGCCAAGCCGGTGATCGTCGCCACCCAAATGCTCGACTCCATGATCGACAACTCCCGCCCGACCAGGGCGGAGGCGAGCGACGTGGCCAACGCGGTGATCGACGGCACGGACGCGGTGATGCTGTCGGGCGAGACCAGCGTCGGCAAGTACCCCGTCGAGACTGTCCGGACAATGTCCCGCATCGTCGAGGCGGCGGAGGAGGACATCCTCGCCAAGGGCCTGCCCCCACTCACCGAAAGCAACAAACCCCGCACCCAGGGCGGCGCGGTCGCCAGGGCCGCGGCGGAAATGGGCGACTTCCTCGGCGCGAAGTTCCTGGTCGCCTTCACCCAGTCGGGCGACACCGCCCGCCGCCTCTCCCGCTACCGCTCCCCGATCCCCCTCCTCGCCTTCACCCCCGAGCCGGCGACGCGCTCCCAGCTCAGCATGACGTGGGGCGTGGAGACGTTCCTGGGCCCGCACGTGGACTCGACCGACGCGATGGTCGACCAGGTCGACGAGCTCCTGCTGAAGTACGGCCGCTGCGAGCGGGGCGACACCGTGGTGATCACGGCGGGCTCCCCTCCCGGGGTGCCCGGCTCGACCAACATGGTGCGGGTGCACCACATCGGTGAGGACGATACGCCCAAGTAGGACGCGGTTCGGTTCGGGTAGGGCCCCTCGGTGGCGAGGGGGCCCTTTCAACGCTTGGGGCCTACGTGGGTGTCCAGCAGGGCTACGGAGGATTTGCGGGCAACGGAAATGGTCACGGCGGTACGGCTCTGGTTGAGCGGCTTCCACTCGATGCCGACCTTGTCGAGGGTGTCCGTGAAGAGCCGGACGATGTCGGTCGAGGTGTTGGTGAAGAAGTACCGGGGGTATTCGTAGCGCTTGCGCTCACCGCCGACGAGGCGAGTCGTCCAGTTGGTGATACGGCAGCCGTCCGAGTGGATGAGGCCGCGGATGAAATCCCAGGGGTGAGCATCGACGATTTCCTGCTGCCAGGGCTCCAGGACGATGAGGCGCTCGTGCTTCTTGCCGGGGCCGTGCTGGGGGAACAGACAGTGCAGGTGTTTGGAGTAGACCTTCACGTTGCGGCAGCCGGTCTTGCGGACATGGCACACGGAGTTGTCGGGGAAGACGCGCATAGCCTGCTCACACTCGTCGATGAGGCCGGGCCACGATTCCGTACACGTGATCATGAGGTTGGGCACGCGGTGCTCGAAGTAGTGGCTGATGTGGCCATCGCCGAGATAGAGACCCAGCAAATAGCTGTACGCGGGCTCGTCGAGCTTCCGCCCGTCGCATCGGGGGCACTTCGGGCCGTGCCTGCCGGGACACTCCCCGCGTTTCGCCCGGTCCATGTGCTTCCAGTAGCCGACTGTCCCCCAGCGGCACGTTGAGTTCCCGGGCCACGTCGGCGTTCTTCGTGCCGTCGCGTAGCAGGGTGAGGGCCTTCTGTCGCACGTCAGTGCCATGGAAGTTCATGCGGCCACTCTGCGTCACTGATCGCGACGATGCGCACAAAAAGCGGATGTTCACGAGAATGTGGACATCCGCTTGCCGATAGTGACCTTGGAATCAAAGGAAAAGTGCCCCGGGTGGGACTCGAACCCACACTGTATGGTGTTTGAGACCATTGTCTGCTGCCAATTGGACTACCGGGGCCCAACGAATCGAAGGTTTACCCCGACCCGTTGCCCGTCCACCATACCGCAGCTGGGTAGGCTCTTGGGAGCAGTACTTGCCTGCCCCGGAACAAGGAGCGCCCCCGTGACCGCCGAGTCGCCCCAGCCCGCAGACGTGTCCGACGACGACAAGTCGCACGTGCCTCCGCTGACGACCCGTGTCGTCATCGCCGAGGACGAGGCGTTGATCCGGCTGGACCTCAAAGAGATGCTGGAGGAGGAGGGGTACACGGTCGTCGGTGAGGCCGGTGACGGTGAGCAGGCCGTGGAGCTGGCCCGTGAGCACAAGCCGGACCTGGTCATTCTCGACGTGAAGATGCCGAAGCTCGACGGCATCTCGGCGGCGGAGAAGATCGCCGAGGAGCGAATTGCCCCGGTGCTGATGCTGACCGCCTTCTCGCAGCGCGACCTCGTGGAACGGGCCCGGGATGCCGGTGCGATGGCGTATCTGGTGAAGCCGTTCAGCAAGAGCGACGTCGTTCCGGCGATCGAGATGGCCGTCTCGCGCTTCACGGAGCTGAAGGAACTGGAGAAGGAGGTCGCGGACCTCACTCAGCGGCTGAAGACCCGGAAGCTTGTTGACCGGGCCAAGTCGATCCTGCAGACGGAGTACGGGCTGACCGAGCCGGCCGCGTTCCGCTGGATCCAGAAGACGTCGATGGACCGCCGCATGTCCATGCAGCAGGTCGCGGAGGCGGTCATTCAGGACAGCGAGGAGAAGAAGGCTGCGAAGGGCCCGAAGGCTGACAAGGGCTGAGCACCACCGCGCGTATGCCACGTATGACGAGGCCCGCGTCCCCTCCATGAGCGGCGCGGGCCTCGTCGTGTCCGTATCCGAGATGAGGGACCTAGTCCTCGCCCAGGTACGCCTTCCGTACCGACTCGTCGTGCAGCAGGTCCTGCCCGGTCCCGGAGAGGACGATGTTGCCGACCTCCATGACATGTCCCTGGTCGGCGAGGGAGAGCGCCGCCTGGGCGTTCTGTTCGACGAGCAGGATGGTGGTGCCCTGGGACTTGAGCTCGGCGATGGTCGACATGATCTTCTGCATCATGATCGGGGAGAGGCCCATCGAGGGTTCGTCGAGCATGAGCAGCTTGGGCTGGGACATCAGGGCCCGGCCCATGGCGAGCATCTGCTGCTCGCCGCCCGAGAGGGTGCCGGCGGCCTGCTTCCTGCGTTCTCCGAGGATGGGGAAGAGGTCGTAGGCGCGCTGGATGTCTTTTTCGATGCCCGCCTTGTCCTTGCGGAGGAATGCGCCGAGCTGGAGGTTCTCGGCGATGGTGAGGCGGGGGAAGATGTGCCGGCCCTCGGGGGAGTGGGCGAGTCCGAGGGAGACGATCTTGTGGGCGGCGACGCCGTTGAGCGGCTTGCCGTCGAAGGTGATCTTGCCGGCGGTGGGCTTCAGCAGGCCCGAGAGGGTGCGCAGGGTTGTGGTCTTGCCGGCGCCGTTGGTGCCGATGAGGGTGACGACCTGGCCTGCTTCGACGCTGAAGGAGATGCCTTTGACGGCTTCGATCTTGCCGTAGGCGACCCTGAGGTCCTCGACCTCGAGCAGTGCGGTCACTGGGCTTCTCCCTTGGTGCTGGTGGTGCTCTCCGCGTCTGCGGGTGCTGCTGCGGCCCTGGTTTCGGCGGTCCCGGTTTCGGCCGTTTCGGTTTCGGCGGTCCCGGATTCGGCCGTTTCGGGTTCGGCCGTTTCGGGTTCGGCGTTGCCGTTCTCCGCGGCGGCGACCTCTGCGGCCGCGATCTCTGCGGCTTCGGCCTCGCCGGGGTCGCCTTCGAAGGGCTCTCCGAGGTAGGCGGCGATGACGCGTTCGTCGGCCTGGACGACGTCGGAGGTGCCTTCGATGAGTTTTTCGCCTTGGACGAGGACGGCGACGCGGTCGCAGAGGTTGAAGATGAACCGCATGTCGTGCTCGATCACGAGGACGGAGATGCCCTTGTCGCGGATGGCGAAGACCAGTTCTTCGGTGGTCCGGGTCTCCTGGGGGTTCATGCCGGCCGTGGGTTCGTCCAGCAGGAGCAGGCCGGGTTCGCTGGCCAGCGCTCGCGCGATTTCGAGCTTGCGCTGTTCGCCGTAGGGAAGGTTTCTCGCCAGGTGGTCCCGCTTGTGGGCGAGGCCGATGAACTCCAGGAGTTCCATGGCCCGTTCCTCGCTGGCTTTCTCGGCCTTCTTGAAGCCGGGGCCGCGCAGCAGGGCGGACCAGAGGCCTTCCTTGGTGCGGGTGTGGCGGCCGACGAGGACGTTCTCGAGGACCGTCATGTTGGCGAAGAGCCGGATGTTCTGGAAGGTGCGGGCGATGCCGGCCTTCGTCACCAGGTGCGGTTTCGGCGGCAGGACCTGGCCCTTGTACGAGACTGTGCCCTCGGTCGGGACGTACAGTCCCGTCAGGCAGTTGAAGAAGGTGGTCTTGCCGGCGCCGTTGGGGCCGATGAGGCCGACGATCTCGCCGCTGTTGACCGTGAAGTCGACGGAGCGGACGGCGGTGAGGCCGCCGAAGCGCATGGTGACGTCGCGGGCTTCGAGTACGGGTGTGGTCATGGTTCTTTACGCCCCCGCCTTGGTGACGGCCGGTTCGTCGGTCAGCGTCGTCTGTTCTGGTACATCGAGTTGGCCGGTCTCGTGGAATTCGAGTTGGCGGCGGCGGTTGGCGATGATGCCCTCGGGGCGGAAGCGCATCAGGAGGATGAGCGCGATGCCGAAGGCGAGGAGCGACTTGTCCTGGAGGAAGACGAGCTTCTCGGGCAGGAGGTAGAGCAGGGCGGCGCCGAGGAGCGGGCCGGCGACGGTGCCCATGCCGCCGAGGACGACGGCGGCGAGGAGGAACGCCGAGTTGGGCGGTGCGGCGCCGGCGAACTGGTACGGGTTGGGCACGACGCTGTAGGTGACGTGGGCGCTGACGGTGCCGGCGAGGCCGGCCAGCGTGGCGCCGAGGGCGAAGGCGATGAGCTTGACGCGGAAGCCGTTGATGCCCATGGCGGTGGCGGCGGTCTCGTCCTCGCGGATGGCGATCCAGGAGCGGCCGATCCGGGAGTCGGCGGCGCGGGTGTAGACCATGACGACGATGGCCATGACGAGGACCATCAGGAGGTAGTAGTTGGCGAAGCGGCCGATGGTGAAGCCGCCGAGGTCGTGCGGCTCCCCGAAGTTGAATCCGAAGAAGTTCAGGTCGGGGATGGACGGGATGCCGTTGGGGCCGTTGGTGATGTCGGGGCCGGAGACGCCGTCCATGTTGTTGACGGCGATACGGAAGATCTCTCCGAAGCCGAGGGTGACGATGGCGAGGTAGTCGCCGCGCAGTCGCAGGGTCGGGGCGCCGATGAGGACGCCGAAGACGAGCGAGGCGGCGGCGCCGGTGAGAGCGGCGGCCCAGAAGGGGAATTGGACGCCGGAGAACTTGGAGAACTCGGAGCCGGAGACCAGGGCGGCGGTGTAGGCGCCGACGCCGAGGAAGGCGACGTAGCCGAGGTCGAGGAGGCCGGCGAGGCCGACGACGATGTTCAGGCCCAGGGCGACGGTGCCGAAGATGAGGATGTTGACGCCGATGTTGGCGTAGTGGTCGTCGGTCTGGGTGAAGGGGAAGAGGATGGCCGCGACGAAGCCCATGGCGAGCGTGAAGCTGCGGTTGGCGGCGACGAGGCGGGAGAACCGGTCGAGGAGGCCGGCGGTGTGCAGGGCCCAGACGGCGAAGATGACGACGATGAGGTAGCCGATGAAGAGCTCGCCGTACTCGGTGTCGATGCCGTAGGTGAAGACGCCGAGGCCGATGAGGGTGACGGCGGTGATGACGAGTCGCTGGACCCAGCCCGGCGCGGTGTGCGGGGCGGGGATGTTCTCGGGCTTGGCGATGTACGCCTTGAGGGTTTCCTTGGTCTTGCCGGCGCTCTCCTCGGGGAGGGCGAGGGCGCCGATGACGGGCACGACGGAGGCGACGGCGGCGACCCAGCCGCCCGGCTCGAGGTTGGCGAGGCCGCCGAGTTCGGCGCTGATCGAGATGATCGTGTACCAGGTGACCCCGAAGCCGCCGAGGGCGGTGAGGAAGAGCGGGGCGTTGTTGCGAGCGGGCAGGAGCCAGCCGAGGCCGCGGATGCCGTAGGAGGCGAGGGTGAGGAGGGCGGTGAGGACACCGGCGGTGAAGGTGAGCCACTGCAGGCCGCCGGGGTAGCCGGTGACCGTGAGGTCGCCAGGGAACTTGGATGTCCAGGTCCAGGCGAGGAAGGTGGACGCCGCGGTGGCTGTGCCGCCGGCGAGGAGGAGGGCGCGGGCCGCTGCCAGGGGGAGCGGAAGCAGGCCGCGCGGCGCGGGCGCGGGGACGGCGTTGGCGGGTGGGGTGGCGGGGGTCTTGGTCGTCTCGGTCATGTGATCACGCCCTGTCCGCGACGCGCTCGCCGAGCAGGCCCTGGGGCCTGAAGAGGAGCACGAGGATGAGGAGACAGAAGGCCCAGACGTTGGCCCAGCTCTGGCCGCCGAGCTGCTGCATGCCGGGGATCTCGTCGATGTAGGCGGAGGCGAGGGTCTCGGCGATGCCGAGGACGATGCCGCCGAGCATGGCGCCGTAGATGTTGCCGATGCCGCCGAGGACGGCCGCGGTGAACGCCTTGAGGCCCATCAGGAAGCCCATGCGGTAGTCGATGTTTCCGTACTTGAGGCCGTACGACAGGGCTGCGACGGCGGCGAAGAATCCGCCGATGGCGAAGGCGATGACGATGATGCGGTTGGTGTCGATGCCCATGAGCTGCGCGGTGTCGGGGTCCTGCGCGGTGGCCTGCATGGCGCGGCCGGTGCGGCTCTTGCGGACGAACCAGGCGAGAGTGGACATGCAGACGACGGCGGCGACGATCAGGAAGATGTCGGCGTCCTTGATGGTGACGGAGCCGATGTCGTGGGTGGTGTCGAGGCTCGGGAAGGAGCGGGCCTTGTCGGCGCCGGGGTAGAAGTTGCGGACGACCTCCTGGAGGGCCAGGGAGAGGCCGATGGCCGTGATGAGGGGGGCCAGCCGCGGCGCTTGCCGCAGTGGCCGGTAGGCGAATCGTTCCGCTCCTACCGCTACGAGGACGGCGACGATCCCGCCGCCGACCAGCATCAGGGGCACCGCCGCCCACATCGTGGTGCCGTCGGGGAGGATGTAGAAGTAGACCGTGAGCGCGCCGAACGCGCCGGTCATGAAGATCTCGCCGTGTGCGAAGTTGATGAGCTGGACGATGCCGTACACCATCGTGTAGCCGATGGCGATCAGCCCGTACATCGAGCCTAGGAGCAGCCCGTTGGCCAGCTGCTGCGGCAGGGTGTTCACCGCGTGGCCTCCATGTCGCTGGTGGTCGTGTGCACTGGTGTGCGGAATGGGGTGTGGAAACGGGCCACGCGGTCGGGGTCCTCCTTCCGCGCGGCCCGTGCTGCGGTGTGCTGGTGGCTGGGGATCAGCCGTTGAAGGTGCCGGTCTTCACAGCCTTCCACTTGCCGTTTTCGACCTGGTAGACCGTCAGCTGCTTGTTCTGGGTGTCGCCGTACTGGTCGAAGGAGACCTTGCCGGTGATGCCCTGGAAGTTGGACTTCTGGACCTCGTCGACGACCTTGCTCCGCAGGTCCGTCTTGATGTCGCCGGGGAGCTTGCCGCCGTTGGCGTCCTTGACGGCCTTCACGGCCTTGATGATGGCGGTGGCGGCGTCGTAGGCGTATGCGCCGTAGGCCGCGTAGTCGCCCTTGTAGCCCTTGGACTTGTACGTCTGGATGAACTGCTTGGCCGCGGGCAGGGTGTCCGCGGGGACGCCGACGGAGGTGGCGAGGTCGCCCTCGGAGGCCTTGCCGGCGGTCTCGATGTAGGTGGAGGCGAACATGCCGTCGCCGCCGAACAGCGGGATCTTGACGCCGGCGTCCTTGAGCTGCTTGGTGATCAGCGCGGACTCGTCGTACTGGCCGCCGTAGTAGAGGATGTCGGCGCCCGAGTTCTTGATCTTGGTGACGAGGGAGCCGAAGTCCTTGTCGCCGGTGTTCACGTGGTCGGTGCCGGCCACCTTGCCACCGAGCTTGGTGAAGGAGGAGTTGAAGATCTTCGCCAGGCCGGCGCCGTAGGTCTGCTTGTCGTCAACGACGAAGGCCTTCTTCTTCTTGAGGCCGTTGTAGGCGTAGTCGGCCGCGAAGCCGCCCTGCAGGGCGTCGGTGGTGGCGGTGCGGAAGTACGACTTGTACGGCCGCGTCTTGGTGGTCTGCCAGTTCTTGCCCTGGGTCAGCTCGGGGTTGGTGTTCGACGGGGAGATCTCGACCATGTTGGCCGAGTTGAACACCTGCTGCATCGACTGGGCGACGCCCGAGTTCAGCGGGCCGACGGCGCCGACGACGGTGCTGTCGCCGACGAGGGCCGTGGCGTTGGACTGGCCGGTGGCGGGCTGCGCCTTGTCGTCCAGGGCCTTGACCTTGAATTTGACACCGGGCACCCAGTTGTTCTTGTTGGCGTCGTCCACGGCGATCTGGACGCCGTACTGGATGCCGAGACCGGTGGTGGAGTTCTCGCCGGACAGCGGGGCGTCGACACCGATCGTCAGCGTGGTGCCGGACCCGCTGTCGCCGCTCTTGTTGTCGCGGGAGCCGCAGGCGGTGAGAGTCAGAGCTCCGGTGGTGAGAACGGAGGTAAGTATCACCAAAGAACGCTGTCGCACAATCAGTCCTTTCAGCAGGCACGTCGGCCCCTGTGGGGGGACGGCAGGTGCTGCGCTGGTACCGAACTCCCGATGGAGCGGTGACTGGCCGTGACTCTAAGCCCGGTCTGTGGGCATGGGCATCGCCACGAGCTCGCTTGTGACTTTCTTGTTATGACGTGCTGGTTGGGAAGCCTCGACGCCGGGGACTCTCGGTCGGTTTGGCGGAATTTCCCCTCAGTCCACATTTTGAGAACTCGCACTTCCGCTTGGCCGTGGGCCCGGCCGGGCGGAAGCCCCGTCGCAGGCGCCGTGAAGGAGCGCGGAAAGGTCCCGGGAGTACGCGCTGCCGAAGATGAAACTGTGGTGCTGTATTGCGCGCGTGTTACGCAGCGTTACGTCGAGAAAGGGCAGGTCCGCATTCAGGGGCAGTCCCAAACAGTCGGATACGGTTATTTCCACGGTGATCTTGCGAGTTGTCCCCGTACGTACGGTGAAGACCGGATCGGGGGTGGCACGGGCGGTGAGCCCGGAGAAGGCGGCGCCGGTGACGTTCTGGGTGACCGGCGGACCGCTGTCGACAAAGACCGCGAAGCGGAAGGCGCCGCTGGTGGCACGGGAGCCGAGGGGCTGGGCGAGCCCGACGTACCGCCATGCAGTGACGTTCCAGGGCCAGGGGGCGGGCGCGGGCGGCTGGTGGCGGTCGGTTGTCAGGGCCTGCGGCAGGAGGACGGCGCCGGCGGCGGCGAGGGCGGCGGTCCCGGCGAGAACGGTCCGCCGCGTGCGGGACGACAGTGCGTACCAGCGATCACTCAGGCGCGGGCGTCTACGCCGATGATCTCGTAACTTCCTGCGCCTGCAGAGGAGTTGACGGGTTCTACAGGACCGGTCTCACTCATGGCCGCAGCCTCATGGGGAAACGGTAGGGGGAGGGGGCAGGGGCGGGGAAGGCGGCGGTGAGTCCTGTGCAGCCGCGGGCAGTTCCGGCGGCCGGGCGCCGGTCGTCGCAGCGGCACCCCGCAGGCGCTGCCCCCTCGGCGTCAGCCGGCGGTGCCGACCTGTCCTGCGTCCCGGGGCGTCACGTCACGCAGCATGCAGGTCAACCGTGCACTGCACACCCGCCGCCCCTCCTCGTCACTGATCACAATCTCGTACGTGGCCGTGGACCGCCCCCGGTGTACGGGCGTGGCAACCCCCGTCACCAGCCCGGAGCGCACCCCCCGATGATGCGTGCAGTTCAGGTCTACGCCCACCGCGAGCTTCGAGATCCCCCCGTGCAGCATGGACCCCACGGACCCCAGCGTCTCGGCCAGCACGGCGGAAGCGCCCCCGTGCAGCAACCCGTAGGGCTGGGTGTTCCCCTCCACCGGCATCGTGCCGACGACCCGCTCCGCCGACGCCTCAAGAATCTGCACGCCCATCCGCGTCCCGAGATGCCCTGCGGAGAAGAGAGCCTGCAGGTCCACGCCGAGCGCGGCGTACTCGTCGATGACCTCTTGCGGGAACTTCACGTGCTGCTGCTCGCCCATCGGGTCCTGCTCCGTTCGTCGTGATCAGTCGCGCTCGACTGAGCAAACGCTCAGTCGGTCGCCGATTGTTCCAGACGCACGACGACGGACTTGCTGGCCGGGGTGTTGCTGGTGTCGGCGGTGGCGTCCAGCGGAACCAGGACGTTGGTCTCCGGGTAGTACGCGGCCGCGCAGCCCCGCGCCGTCGGATAATGCACGACCCGGAACCCGGCCGCCCTTCGCTCCACCCCGTCCCGCCACTCGCTGACGAGATCCACGTACGACCCGTGGGCGAGCCCCAGGGCTCGCGCGTCCTCGGGGTTGACCAGCACCACCCGGCGGCCGTTCTTGATGCCGCGGTAGCGGTCGTCGAGTCCGTAGATCGTGGTGTTGTACTGGTCGTGCGAGCGCAGCGTCTGCAGCAGCAGCCGCCCCTCGGGCAGCTCCGGGTACTCGACCGGCGCGGCGGTGAAGTTGGCCTTGCCGGTCGCCGTCGGGAAGCGGCGCTCGTCGCGGGGAGCGTGCGGCAGCGCGAAGCCGCCGGGGCGGGCCACGCGCGCGTTGAAATCCTCGAAGCCGGGGATCACGCGCGCGATGCGGTCGCGGATCGTGGCGTAGTCCTTCTCGAACTCCTCCCACGGCACCTTGCTGTCCTCGCCGAGCACGCGGCGCGCCAGGCGGCAGACGATGGCCGGCTCGGACAGCAGGTGCGGACTCGCGGGCTCCAGGCGGCCGCGGGAGGCGTGCACCATGCCCATGGAGTCCTCGACCGTGACGAACTGCGCTGTCCTTTTCCCGTCCGGGCCGACCTGCAGGTCCCGCTCGGTGCGGCCGAGCGTCGGCAGGATCAGGGCACGCGCGCCCGTGACGACGTGCGAGCGGTTGAGCTTGGTCGACACGTGCACGGTCAGCCGGGCCCGCCGCATGGCCGCCTCGGTGACCTCCGTGTCGGGGGAGGCGGAGACGAAGTTGCCGCCCATCGCGAAGAAGATCTTCGCCTCGCCGTCGCGCAGCGCGCGGATGGCCCGGACGACGTCGTAGCCGTGCTCGCGCGGCGGGGCGAAGCCGAACTCCTTCTCCAGGGCGTCCAGGAAAGCCGGGGCGGGGCGTTCGAAGATGCCCATGGTGCGGTCGCCCTGCACGTTCGAGTGACCGCGCACCGGGCACACGCCCGCGCCCGGGCGGCCGATGTTGCCGCGCAGGAGGAGGAAGTTGACCAGCTCGCGGATGGTGGGCACGGCGTGCTTGTGCTGGGTCAGGCCCATCGCCCAGCACACGATGGTGCGCTGCGAGGCGAGGATCATCTTCAGTGCGCGGTCGATCTGCTCGCGTGTGAGCCCGGTCGCGGTGAGCGTCTCGTCCCAGTCGGCGGCGCGGGCGGCCTTGGCGAACTCCTCGTAGCCGTGGGTGTGTTCGCGGACGAAGTCCTCGTCGACGGCGCCCTCCGTCTCGATGATCAGCTTGTTGAGGAGGCGGAAGAGGGCCTGGTCGCCGCCGATGCGGATCTGCAGGAACAGGTCGGTCAGGGCGGCGCCCCTGAGGACGCCCTGAGGGGTCTGCGGGTTCTTGAAGCACTCCAGGCCCGCCTCGGGCAGCGGGTTGACGCTGATGATCTGCGCGCCGTTCGCCTTGGCCTTCTCCAGGGCGGAGAGCATGCGGGGGTGGTTGGTGCCGGGGTTCTGGCCGGCGACGATGATCAGGTCTGCCTTGTAGAGGTCCTCGAGCAGGACGCTGCCCTTGCCGATGCCGATCGTCTCGGACAGGGCCGAGCCCGACGACTCGTGGCACATGTTCGAGCAGTCCGGCAGGTTGTTGGTGCCGAGCTCCCGCGCGAACAGCTGGTAGAGGAACGCGGCCTCGTTGCTGGTGCGGCCGGAGGTGTAGAAGACGGCCTCGTCGGGGGAGCCGAGGGCTGCGATCTCCTCGGCGATGATGTCGAAGGCGCGCTCCCAGGTGACCGGCTCGTAGTGATCTCCCCCTTCGGGGAGATACATGGGGTGCGTCAGCCGCCCCTGCTGGCCCAGCCAGTAGCCGCTGCGGGTGGCGAGGTCGGTAACGGAGTGCGCGGCGAAGAACTCCGGGGTGACCCGGCGCAGGGTGGCCTCCTCGGCGACCGCCTTCGCGCCGTTCTCGCAGAACTCCGCCTTGTGCCGGTGGTCCGGCTCCGGCCAGGCGCAGCCCGGGCAGTCGAAGCCGTCCTTCTGGTTGACGTGCAGCAGCGTCAGCACGGTGCGCTTCACGCCCATCTGCTGCTGGGCGATCCGCAGTGTGTGCCCGATGGCGGGCAGCCCCGCCGCAGCGTGTTTCGGCTCGGCGACCTGCGGCGCGTCCTGAACCGGATCACCCTTGGGCGGCTTCGTGGCCATCGCGCGCGCTCCCCTTCGACTGCGTGTGTGAAGTACGTCTCCGATCCTCGCACGTGGCAGTGACAATGATCCCGCCCGGGCCTGGCGGACAGCGGCAGCATGCGTGCGGACGGTCAACTCTGCGTCGCCGCACAACTTCCCGGCCGCGACGGCGGGCGACCACGACAGCGCGGTCCGGCTGGGCCGGACCCCGACGGCGCGGTCCGGCCCAACCGATCGGCACCCCCCGTGGCCGCTGCCTCCCAGCACGGAGGGTGGTCGTCGGCAGAGGCCGGGTCCGACTGTCAGTGGCTCGTGGCAGGATCGGGGTCGTGGCAGAAACAGCATCGAAGACGACCGACAAGACACCCGGCGGCGACCGTCCCCGGCTGATGCTCATGGACGGGCATTCGCTGGCCTACCGCGCGTTCTTCGCGCTGCCCGCGGAGAACTTCACGACCGCGACGGGCCAGCCGACGAACGCGATCTACGGCTTCGCGTCGATGCTGGCCAACACCCTGCGTGACGAGGCGCCCACGCACTTCGCGGTGGCGTTCGACGTCTCCCGCAAGACCTGGCGCTCCGAGGAGTTCACCGAGTACAAGGCGAACCGCTCCAAGGCCCCCGACGAGTTCAAGGGCCAGGTCGAGCTGATCGGCGAGCTGCTCGACGCGATGCACGCCCCGCGCTTCGCCGTCGAGGGGTACGAGGCGGACGACGTCATCGCCACCCTCGCCACCCAGGCCGAGGCCGAGGGCTTCGAGGTGCTGATCGTCACCGGCGACCGCGACTCCTTCCAGCTGGTCTCCGAGCACACGACGGTGCTGTACCCCACGAAGGGCGTCTCCGAGCTGACCCGGTTCACCCCGGAGAAGGTCGTCGAGAAGTACGGGTTGACGCCGGCGCAGTACCCGGACTTCGCGGCGCTGCGCGGCGACCCCTCCGACAACCTCCCGGGCATCCCCGGCGTCGGCGAGAAGACGGCCGCGAAGTGGATCAACCAGTTCGGTTCGTTCGCCGAGCTGGTCGAGCGCGCCGACGAGGTCAAGGGCAAGGCCGGGCAGAACCTGCGCGACCACCTGGAGGCGGTCAAGCTCAACCGACGGCTCACCGAGCTGGAGCGGAACGTGAAGCTGCCGAAGTCGGTCACCGACCTCGCGCGCGCTCCGTACGACCGCAAGGCCGTCGCGATGGTCCTGGACACCTTGGAGATCCGCAACCCCTCGCTGCGCGAGCGGCTCTTCGCCGTCGACCCGGGCGCCGAGGAGGCCGAGACGACCCCGATCGCGGCGGACGGCGTGGAGCTGGACGGCACGGTGCTCGGCACCGGCGAGCTGGCCCCGTGGCTCGCCGAGCACGGTACGCAGGCCCTCGGTGTCGCCACGGTCGACGCCTGGGCGCTGGGCACGGGCTCGGTCGCCGAGGTCGCGCTCGCCGCGCCCAGCGGGGCGGCCGCCTGGTTCGACCCGTCCCAGCTGGACGAGGCCGACGAGACCGCGTTCGCGGCCTGGCTCGCCGACCCGGCCAGGCCGAAGGTCTTCCACAACGCCAAGGCAGCGATGCGGGTCTTCGCCGAGCACGGCTGGAGCGTCGAGGGCGTCACCATGGACACCGCGCTCGCCGCCTACCTGGTCAAGCCGGGCCGCCGCTCCTTCGACCTGGACGCGCTGTCTCTGGAGTACCTGCACCGGGAGCTGGCCCCCGCCGCCGCGGCCGACGGCCAGCTGGCCTTCGGCGCGGACGACGGTGCCGAGGCCGAGGCCCTGATGATCCAGGCCCGCGCGATCCTCGACCTGGGCGAGGCCTTCGAGGCCCGTCTCCGGGATGTCGGCGCCGCCGAGCTGCTGCGCGACGTGGAGCTGCCCACCTCGGCCCTGCTGGCCCGCATGGAGCGGCACGGCATCGCCGCCGACCGGTCGCACCTGGAAGCCATGGAACAGATGTTCGCGGGCGCGGTGCAGCAGGCCGTGAAGGAGGCGCACGCGGCGGCCGGGCACGAGTTCAACCTCGGCTCGCCCAAGCAGCTCCAGGAGGTCCTCTTCGGCGAGCTGGCCCTGCCGAAGACGAAGAAGACGAAGACCGGATACACGACCGACGCCGACGCCCTGGCGTGGCTGGCCACGCAGACGGACAACGAGCTGCCGGTGATCATGCTCCGCCACCGCGAGCAGGCGAAGCTGCGCGTCACCGTCGAGGGCCTGATCAAGACCATCGCGGCGGACGGCCGGATCCACACCACGTTCAATCAGACGGTCGCCGCAACCGGCCGCCTGTCGTCGACGGACCCGAACCTGCAGAACATCCCGGTCCGCACCGACGAGGGCCGGGCGATCCGCCGCGGCTTCGTGGTCGGCGAGGGCTTCGAGTCGTTGATGACGGCGGACTACAGCCAGATCGAGCTGCGCGTGATGGCCCACCTCTCCGAGGACGCGGGCCTGATCGAGGCGTTCACCTCCGGCGAGGACCTGCACACGACGGCGGCCTCGCAGGTGTTCGGGGTCGACCCCTCCGCGGTGGACGCGGAGATGCGCCGCAAGATCAAGGCGATGTCGTACGGCCTGGCGTACGGGCTGTCGGCCTTCGGCCTGTCCCAGCAGCTGAACATCGAGGCGGCCGAGGCGCGGGCCCTGATGGACGCGTACTTCGAGCGCTTCGGCGGCGTACGGGACTACCTGCGCCGGGTGGTCGACGAGGCGCGGGCCACCGGCTACACCGAAACCCTGTTCGGTCGCCGTCGCTACCTGCCCGACCTGAACAGCGACAACCGCCAGCGCCGCGAGATGGCCGAGCGGATGGCCCTCAACGCACCGATCCAGGGCACGGCGGCGGACATCGTCAAGATCGCCATGCTGAACGTGGACCGGGCCCTGCGCGAGGCCGGCCTCAAGTCCCGCATGCTCCTTCAGGTCCACGACGAAATCGTCCTGGAAATCGCCCCCGGCGAGCGAGCGGCAGCCGAGGAGATCGTCCGCCGCGAAATGTCCAACGCGGTCCACCTCAGGGCCCCCCTGGACGTCTCGGTGGGCGTGGGCCCGGACTGGGAGTCGGCAGCGCACTAGCCTCCGACGGTGCGCGGCGGAGGGTTCCTGTCGGCGCCGGTCGCTCCAGGAGCCCTCCCGCCGTAGCACGCCGCCCACCGCGCCGACCAGCACCGATTGTCTCCACCGCAACGGCGAGCAACCCCTGCGGCGCGGCTGGGGGCCCCTCACGCCCTCAAGACCGTGGGGGAGGTGCCGAACCGGCCGGAGCCCGACCCACCGAACCGCCGGCACAGCCTCCACTCAGCCCCCGGTGCGTCTGTCACTCGCGTGGCCCCGTAGAAAAGCCGCCGCCAGGAGCCGGGGGCTTGTCATGCGCGTGGCCCCGTAGAAAAGCCGCCGCCAGGTCCGGGGGCTTGTCATGCGCGTGGCCCCGGCAGAAAAGCCGCCGCCAGGTCCGGGGGCTTGTCATGCGCGTGGCCCCGGCAGAAAAGCCGCCGCCAGCCCCAGAGGCCCGTCACTCACGTGGCCCCCGCAGAAAAGCCCCGGCTACCCCGGCCCGCCAAGATGCGGGCATGGGTATACGCATACTCAACCACCGGCCGGAGGTGGCCCAGGCAGACGCCGACGTGGCCCCCTCCGCGCCGCCCCCGCCGGTCCCGGTCTTCGCGGCCGACGCGAGCACTGCCCGCATCCTCACCGACCTCGCGACGACCCTGCGCCGCACCGCAGCCGACCTCCGCCGCCGACTCACCCCCGGCGACGAGACACCCCCCGGCGCCTGTGGGCCGACCTGGCCCGCGGCTGTTTTGAGCTGCTCCTCACCCGGCTCCCACGGCCCGGCCGGGTGCACACCGTCACCGTCTTCGTCTCGACCGCGACCAGCGTCACCGGCGGGCCGGGCGGCCCGCCTCCGCGCCGACCCCGCCAGAACTGCCAGGATCCGCACCCCGGCCAGAACTGCCAGGACCCGCACCCCCGCCGGAACCGCCAGAACCCGCACCCCCGCCGGAACCGCCAGGGACCCGAGCCGGACGCCACACCCTGACCCCGACGGCGTACACCAGCAGCCCCAGCACCAGCCCCGCGCCCGCTCCGAAGCACAGCGTCGGCACCAGCTCCCAGGGCCGCGCCGCCGGCCCCCGCAGGACCCACCGCTCCGAGGCCCGCCGCAGCGCCCCCATCAGCGCGCAGCCCCCGACCACGGCCCCGGCCCACCACCGGTCCCGTCCCGACAGCAACGGAACCCCCACCGGCTCACCCACCGGCGCCCGCCGCAGCACGTACATCAGGAACCCGGCGATCACCACTGCCGCCACCGCCGAACCGCCGTACTGCAGGTACCAGTACAGCGGCGTGCCCGCCAGCCGACGGCCCAGGACCGGAAACAGCCGCATCCCCCACCGGTCGAGATGCGTGAACGCATCCCACACCACATGCGTCAGCGCGCCCAGCGCGGCGGAGACGTACCACCACAGCGCCAAGGACGGCCGTACGCGCGCGCGTGGCGCCCCGCAGCGCGACAGTGCCGCCGTCCGCCCCTGGCGGGCCCGCGGCAGCAGCGCCACCAGCGGCTCGCGCACCAGCAGCCACAGGCCCACCAGCACCCAGGCGACGAGCACATCGACCGTGAAGACCCCGCGGAAGGAGTGCGTGACCGTACCGAACTCCATCGCCCTGGGCAGCACACTCGCCGCGTAGTAGGTCATGTCGGGAGAGAAGGAACCCGCCACGAGGACCGCCGGCACCAGCCTGCCCCGCCCCGTTCCGTCACCGCGCACCGCGGGCAGCACGGCCGCGGCATGGCTGAGAGTGAACGGCAACTGGGCTCCCCCCGATGGACGTTGACCGAGCCCGGTGACTGAGGTGATCACCGGCGTTCAGTATGCGGGATACGAACCCGCGGCACCTCGCACCACCGCACATGGCCAACCGGTGAAAACCGGGCACGAACGGGTCCCGGCGCAAAGGAAGTTGTCGTAGGGTCACCTGGGTCGCTCTGGCGGCCGATGGGGTCGAACGGGCGAAAAAGCGCGAAACAGACCACCCGAAAAGCCCCACGAGGGCAACCAGCACCACGGGTCAACCGTCACAACAGGGCGAACGGACAGACAGAGACGGACGCTCGGGCGTCCACGGGAGGGGTTCACTCTATGGCGGCGCATTTCGGCAGGAGGCTGCGCAAAGGAGCGGCAACCACGGCCGTGGCCGCAGCGGCGGTCGCGGCCCTTTCCGCCTCCCAGGCTCCAGGGGTGACGGTCGACGACCACGGCAGACAGGCCGCCACCGGTGCCACGCCCGTACCCGATGCGAACGCCGACGGCACCGCGACCGGCAACTCGCCGTACTACACGGACCTGCCGCCGCTGAACAGCCCCAGCCCGTCGCCCACCATCGATACCCCGGTCTCCCGGGGTCCCGCCGAGGCAGGCATACCCGCCACCGTCCTCGACGCCTACAAGAGGGCCGAGGCCGAGCTGCGGACCTCCAAGCCGGGCTGCAACCTGCCCTGGCAGCTCCTCGCCGCCATCGGCAAGGTCGAGTCGGGCCAGGCCCGCGGCGGCCGTGTCGATGCCAACGGCACCACCCTCTCGCCGATCCTCGGCCCGGTCCTCAACGGCAACGGCTTCGCCCACATCGGCGACACCGACGGCGGCGCCTACGACGGCGACAGCACCTACGACCGCGCGGTCGGCCCCATGCAGTTCATCCCCTCCACCTGGGCGTGGGCGGGCCGTGACGGCAACGGCGACGGCAAGAAGGACCCCGACAACGTCTACGACGCCGCCCTCGCCGCCGGCCACTACCTGTGCCGCAACGGCTGGGACCTGTCCGTGCAGGCCGACCTCAACAGGGCGATCCTCAGCTACAACAACTCGCAGGACTACCTGAACAGGGTCCTGTCGTGGCTGGAGTACTACCGCAAGGGCACCCACTCGGTCCCGGACGGCACCGGCACGCTACCCTCCGACCGCAGCGACGACACGGCCGGGGCGAAACCCAAGCCGTCGCCGAAGCCGTCCACGCCGAAGGCGAGCCCCAAGCCCGGCAAGCCCACCAAGCCGGGCGGCGGCACCACGAGTCCCAGTCCCAGCCCGACCCCGCCGTCCACACCGGGCACGCCGACCCCGACGTCTCCTCCCACTCGCACCGACACGGTGGACCACCTGGAGGACGCGGGCACCGCGAAGCTCACCGCCATGGCCGGCGACGCCTTCACCCAGAAGATCAGCACCCGCGCCGAGACCAAGGCCGGCAGAGCCGTCGGCAAGGTCAGGATCCGGTTCACCATCGTCGGCGACACCGACGCCACCTTCACCGGCGGCGAGAAGGTCGCCACGGTCGCCACCGACAGCTCGGGCGTGGCCGTCGCGCCCGCGCTCCAGGCGGGCGGGAAGACGGGCGACTTCACCGTCCGCGCCCTCGTCGTGGGCCGTATGCTCGCCGGCCTCGACTACACGGCCACCGTCACCCCGCGCGCCGCCGACACCCTCACCCGCACCAGCGACACCCCGCTGACCTGCACCCCGGGCGGAGAGTTCGCCGACCAGGTCGAGGTCAAGGCCACCTACAAGGGCGCCGTCGCGGACAAGGTCGCGGCTACCGCCACCCTCATCAAGTCGGCCGACGACCCCACCGAGAACGACAAGGGCCCCTACTTCAAGGACGCCGACGGCAAGCCCGTCCGGACCCTGAAGGACCTCCAGACGGACGCCAAGGGCCTGCTGAAGCTGCCGAAGCTGTACGCGGACGACGCCACCGGCACGTTCCTGCTCCGCATCGACACCACCGGCGGCGCCACCCTGACCGTGGAACTGAAGGTCGCGGCGGCCGGCACCTCGGCCAGTCCGTCGCCCAGCCCCTCCGCGTAGGCACCGCGACCGCACAGGGCGCCCCTCCGCCTCCGACGGCGGAGAGGCGCCCTCGTCTGTGCGTGCAACGTGTTCTCATCTCGCCCGCCCGTTGCTACGGTGCCGGACCTGACGACCTATCAGCTCCAGCCCGTTCCCCTCCGCCGGGAGGCCGTATGCGCGCCCTGATCGCCGCCGCGACCGGTCTCGCCGTCGCGTTCGCCCTGATCCTGACGATCACCGCCATGGGCTCACCGGAGGGCGGGACGTCCCCGGAGCCGCTGCTGACGACGGTGCCCGCACACCCCTGACCGCCGTCCGGGAGGGAGGCCGAGATGCGCCGCAAGACCAGTCTGGTCCTGCTCGCCTTCGCCGTGTTCTTCGCGGCGCTGTCCCCGCTGCTGCGCTGGTACGCCTTCCCGCGCCTGGCCAAGGTGCCCGCGAACGAGTACCAGGACATGGTGCTGGAGGCGAACAACGCCACCCTCCTCGACTACGGCACCATGAAGGCACGCACGGTCCCCAACGTCACCATCGTGCAGACCCTCAAGGGCAACGTGGAGGCCTCGAAGAAGATCGAGAAGACGGCGGGCCGGGACGTGGTGGTCTGGGACGGCCTGTCCTACGTCCGGGGCCCCGACGGCACAATGGTCTCCAAGATCCCCGAGCGCTACATCTTCGACGCCCACACCCAGGAACCGGTCCACGCCACGGGCGAGATGGTCGACGGCGACCCGGTGCGGCGGCAGGGCATCGAGTTCAAATGGCCGTTCCTGACCAAGAAGCGGGACTACGAGTACTTCGACGCCCAGGCCCGCATCACCGCCCCCATTCACTATCGGGGCACCCAGAACTTCCGCGGACTGACCGTCTACTACTTCGAGCAGACCATCCCCTGGACCAAGGTCACGTTCCCCAAGGCCATGCCCGTCAAGGGCATCACCCCCGAGTCGGTCGCCAGGACCGGCACCACGCGCTGGTACACCACGGTCCGCAGGTTCTGGGTCGAGCCCGTCACCGGCGCCCCCGTCTACGGCGAGGAGACCCACAAGGAGGAACTGCGCGGCAGCACCCTGCTCGGCAGCCGGGACAGGGTGACGGCGTTCGCCGGCCACGTGAAGATGCGCGAGGACTACATCCGGCACACGGTCAACCTGGTCAAGTCCCGGCGCCAACTGGTCCTGCTGATGGCGTCGTACCTGCCGTGGGGCTTCCTCGTGCTGGGGGCCCTGCTGCTCTCGCTCTCCCTCTGGCTGGAGGCGCGCAGCAGGCGCCCGGCCGGCCCGGCGCCGGCGCAGAGCACGGAACCGGAGCCGGTCAGCGCCTGAGCCGGGCGTTGGTGTGCCGGGTCGGTTCCGCGGTCGCCGGGTCCTCGGGCCATGGATGCTTCGGATACCGCCCCCGCAGCTCGGCCCGCACGCCCTTGTAGCCGTCCTTCCAGAAGGAGGCAAGGTCGGCGGTGACGGCGGCGGGTCGCCCGGCAGGAGAGAGCAGGTGCACGAGCACGGGCACTCCGGCGACGACAGGCGACTCCTGCAGTCCGAACATCTCCTGCAACTTCACGGCGAGCACCGGCTGCTCCGGATTCGCATAGTCGAGCCGGATCCTGGACCCACTGGGTACGGTGATCCGCTCCGGAGCGAGCTCGTCCAGCCGGGCGGCGTCACCGGAGGCCCAGGGCAGCAGCCGGGCGAGCGCCTCCCCGGCGTCGATCCGCGCCAGGTCCCCACGCCGCGCGGCCCGGCCGAGCTCGGGCTCCAACCACTCCTCCACGCGCGCGTGCAGCGCGTCGTCGGAGACGTCGGGCCAGGGTTCCCCGAGGTGCCGATGCAGAAACGCCAGCCGCTGCCGCAGTGCTTCGGCGTCCTTGGACCACCGCAGCAGCCCGAATCCTTCCTGCCGAAGCCCTTCGAGGAGCGCGTCACGTACGAGACCGGGGTCGGGGTCGGCCGGCGGCCGCACCGCCAACTCGACGGCCCCGAGCCGCTCGACATGCCGTGCAACGACGTCCCCGTCCGCCCACCGGACCTCGTCCCGCTCCTCGTACAGCGCCCCGGCCGCGAACCGGGCGACGTCCTCGTCGATGACGGCCCCGAGCTGCACCCGCGCGTGCCCCTTGCCGATCGGCCGGTCGGCCACGGCGACGGCAATCCAGGGCGCCCCCCGCAGAGCCGACCCCTCCGCAAGCTCGGCCCGGGTCCCGGAGACCATGAGATACGACCCGCCGACGAGCTTGGCGACCCGCTCCGGAAAAGCGAGAGCGGCAACAAGCCCGACGACGCCGTCCTCCCCGGTGCTCGCCCGACCGCCCGCCCTGAACGGGCCTGACGCGGGCGAATTCGAGGCGGAGGCAGACGGGGCCGGGAAACGGGGCCCATGCCCACCCACGGCACTGGAGCCGACCTCGACGTCCGCCTCCGCCGACTCGACGTCCGCCTCCGCCGAAAGGGAGCCACGGGAGGGCGAGTGGGACATGTCCCTGACGACGGTCTGCAGCCGCCGAACCTCCGCACGCCACCGCCCCACGTAGGCGTCACCCCCACGCCGGACAACCCGCAAGGCCGACGCCAAGTCGTCCCCGTACTCCCGCGGCGCCTCCTCACTGAGCAGTGCGACAGTCTCGGCAACCCGGCCCGCCCCGCCGGAGGCACCCGCATCGAGCAAGGCCCGCCCCAGCCGAGGGTGCACCCCCAGCCGAGCCAGACGTACCCCCCGTTCCGTGACCCTGCCGACGGAGTCCACCGCCCCCACCGCCGCCAGAACAGCACGCGCCGCCGCCATCGCCCCACCCGGAGGCGGATCCAGCAACGCCAGCCCGGAGGCGTCAGGATCGCCCCAGCAGGCAGCCTGCAGAGCGAACGACGTCAGGTCGGCCACCTTGATCTCCGGTGCCGGGAACCGCGGCAGACGCGCGTCCTCGGCCTCCGCCCAGCACCGGTACACCACACCCGGCCCCTCACGCCCGGCGCGCCCCGCCCGCTGCCGTCCGGCCGCCTGCGAGGCCCGTACCGTCGTCAGCGCGCTCAGCCCCCGCGCATGGTCCACCCGCGGCTCCCGCGCCAGCCCGGAGTCCACGACCACCCGCACCCCGGGAACCGTCACCGAGGACTCGGCCACGGAGGTGGCAAGGACGACCCGGCGTCGTTCCCCGGGCGCCAGCACCGCGTCCTGCACGGCCGCCGGCGCCCGCCCGTGCACCTGCAGCACCTCCACGTCGCCGAGATCCCCCAACTGCCCGGCGACCCGCGAGATCTCACCGACGCCCGGCAGGAAACACAGCACGTCCCCCGCCCGCTCGGCCAGCGCCCGCCGCACCACCGACGCCACGTGCGCCAGCAGCGCCGGATCCACGCGCATCCCGTGCGGCGGCCGTACGGGACGTACCGGCGGTGCCCACACCACCTCCACCGGGTACGAGGCACCCTCCGCCTCGACCACCGGAGCCCCACCGAGCAACCGCGCCCAGCCCTCCGCGTCGGTGGTCGCCGAGGCCGCCACCAACCGCAGCTCCGGCCGCAGCGTCTCCCGTACGTCCCACAGGAACGCGGCCACGGTGTCGGCGTCCAGATGCCGCTCGTGACACTCGTCGAGCACGACCACGTCGACGCCCGCCAGCTCCTGGTCCCGCTGCAGCCGCTGCAACAGCACACCGGTCGTGACGACCTCCACACGCTCGTGCCGCCCGACGACCCGCTCCCCGCGCACGGTGTAGCCGACGCTCTCGCCGACCTTCTCACCCAGCAGCCACGCCATCCGCCGCGCCGCCGCCCGCGCCGCGATCCGCCGCGGCTCGGCCACCACCACCCGCCGCGCCGGCCCCCCGCCCAGCAGCCCGGCCAGGGCCAGCGGCACCAGTGTCGTCTTGCCGGTGCCGGGCGGCGCCACCAGCACGGCGGTGCCGTGGCCCTCGAGGGCGTCGTTCAGGGCGGGCAGGGCGCCGCGCACGGGCAGGCTGTCCAGGGCGTCGTAACGGATCACGCCCTTCAGTGTCGTACGCCCGTCGAGCAAGGCGTCACGCGCGCGTACCCAAGCCAGAGCCTTCACGCGCGTGTGCCGCCCGCTCCGTCCCAAGAGGCTTCACCCGTGTGTGCCCGCCGCTCAGTCCCGTTCGCAGACGAAGATCGCCGTCCCGGGGATCAGGTTCCCGCGCAGTGGCGACCAGCCGCCCCACTCGGAGGTGTTCCAAGCCGGCCACTCCGGCTCGACCAGGTCCAGCAGATGGAAGCCCGACGCCACGACGTCGCGCACCCGGTCGCCCAGCGTCCGGTGGTGCTCCACGTACACCGCGCGGCCGTCCTCGTCCTGCTCCACGTACGGTGTGCGGTCGAAGTAGGAGCCGGAGACGCTCAGACCCTCCGGTCCGGGCTCGTCGGGGAACGCCCAGCGGATCGGATGCGTCACGGAGAAGACGAAGCGTCCGCCGGGCCGCAGCACCCGGTGCACCTCCCGCAGCACCAGCCGCGGGTCGGCGACGAACGGCAGCGCTCCGTACGCCGAGCACGCCAGGTCGAAAGCGCCGTCCGCGAAGGGCAGCGCGGCCGCGTCCGCCTGGACGAGCGGGAAGGAGCCGCCTATGCGCAGCGCGTGCTGGAGCTGGCGGTGGGAGAGGTCCAGGGCAACCGGGCGCGCCCCCTGCCCGGCCAGCCAGCGCGAGCACTGCGCCGCACCGGCGCCGATCTCCAGGACGTCCTTGCCCTTCAGCTCCTTCAACGGGCCGAGCAGCTCCGCCTCCACCTCGTCCAGGCCCTCGGGGCCCCATACGAAACGGTCGTCGCCGAGGAACGTACCGTGCTCGGTCTGGTACTCGTCCGCGTTCCGGTCCCACCAGCCCCGGTTGGCCCGGGCGCTCTCCGTGACACCGACCTCACGTCGGGTGGCTTCCGGCTCGAACGGTTCGGGCTCTTGGATGATCGGCTCCCTCGTCGTACTCTTCCGTCCAACCCGCCCCGGTGGTGTCGCCACAGGGGCGGCCTGGGGTCCGCGTGGCCTTGAGAGACAGGTTTTGTGCCGGGTATGCGGCGATCCGCCCCGGGTGTGCGCCTTCGCGCATTGACCCTGCTCGGCTGCCCCCGTATGCTACAAGTTGCGCTGCGGGCCTGCGCACCTCAGACGTAGCAGGCTGCGCTCGCATCTGTTGTATGTCCCCTCGGTTGTCGAGGCGTCGACCCGGGAGTGCCCCGCAAGGGCACGGCTCCGGTTCGGCGCTTCCTTGGCTGTCCGGCTTCTGCAGAGCGAAACGGGCTCCAGCGTGAGCAGTACCTACGACTTCAATGTCCGTACCGGAGCCCTTTTCCACATGACGAGCAGCACCGAGACCACCGCAACCACCCCCCAGGTAGCGGTCAACGACATCGGTAACGAGGAAGCATTCCTCGCAGCGATCGACGAGACGATCAAGTACTTCAACGACGGCGACATCGTCGACGGCGTCATCGTGAAGGTCGACCGGGACGAGGTCCTGCTCGACATCGGTTACAAGACCGAAGGTGTCATCCCGAGCCGCGAGCTCTCGATCAAGCACGACGTCGACCCGAACGAGGTCGTCGCCGTCGGCGACGAGATCGAGGCCCTGGTTCTCCAGAAGGAGGACAAGGAAGGCCGCCTGATCCTCTCGAAGAAGCGCGCCCAGTACGAGCGTGCCTGGGGCACCATCGAGAAGATCAAGGAAGAGGACGGCATCGTTACCGGTACCGTCATCGAGGTCGTCAAGGGTGGTCTCATCCTCGACATCGGCCTCCGCGGCTTCCTCCCGGCCTCTCTGGTCGAGATGCGCCGTGTCCGCGACCTTCAGCCGTACGTCGGCAAGGAGCTCGAGGCCAAGATCATCGAGCTGGACAAGAACCGCAACAACGTGGTCCTGTCCCGCCGTGCCTGGCTGGAGCAGACCCAGTCCGAGGTCCGCCAGACGTTCCTCACGACCCTGCAGAAGGGTCAGGTCCGCTCCGGTGTGGTCTCCTCGATCGTCAACTTCGGTGCCTTCGTGGACCTGGGTGGCGTCGACGGTCTGGTCCACGTCTCCGAGCTGTCCTGGAAGCACATCGACCACCCGTCCGAGGTCGTCGAGGTGGGCCAGGAGGTCACCGTCGAGGTCCTCGACGTCGACATGGACCGTGAGCGTGTCTCCCTGTCGCTGAAGGCGACCCAGGAAGACCCGTGGCAGCAGTTCGCCCGCACCCACCAGATCGGCCAGGTCGTGCCCGGCAAGGTCACGAAGCTGGTTCCGTTCGGTGCGTTCGTCCGCGTGGACGAGGGCATCGAGGGTCTGGTCCACATCTCCGAGCTGGCCGAGCGCCACGTGGAGATCCCGGAGCAGGTCGTCCAGGTCAACGACGAGATCTTCGTCAAGGTCATCGACATCGACCTGGAGCGTCGCCGGATCTCGCTGTCCCTCAAGCAGGCCAACGAGTCCTTCGGTACCGACCCGGCGTCGGTCGAGTTCGACCCGACCCTGTACGGCATGGCCGCGTCCTACGACGACCAGGGCAACTACATCTACCCCGAGGGCTTCGACCCGGAGACCAACGACTGGCTGCCGGGCTACGAGAAGCAGCGCGAGGAGTGGGAGCGCCAGTACGCCGAGGCGCAGGCCCGCTTCGAGGCGCACCAGCAGCAGGTCATCAAGTCCCGCGAGGCGGACGCCGCTGCCGCTGCCGAGGGTGGCGAGGCCGCCGCTCCAGCCGCGTCCGGCGGTTCGTACTCCTCCGAGGGCGGCGACAACTCCGGCGCCCTGGCGTCGGACGAGGCGCTGGCGGCCCTGCGCGAGAAGCTGGCTGGCGGCCAGAGCTGAATGCTCGCCGCCAGGCGTTAGCCGATAACAGCGGCCCGCATCCCTTGCCGGGATGCGGGCCGCTGTGGCGTTCGGGGATTTCCGCTACGGCGTCACCGTGATGTTCGTCAGGCCCTTGCCGCCCGTCACCGTGTTGCTGCTGTACACCGTGGTCCTGCAGCCGGAGCTGTAGTTCGTGACGGCGATGGCCAGCCGGCTGGAGCCGGTCGCGCCGGTGAGAGTCGACTTGTTGCCCTTGAACACCGTGCCGCAGCCCCAGCCGGACTGCTGGGTGTGGGTCTGGTAGCCGTCGTTCGTGGTGTTCTTGCCGGTGTTGTTCTCGACGAGGACGTCGTTGCCCTTCACGTCGACCCAGGAGTCGTCATAGTTGGCGCCGGTGAGGCCGCTGCCGTCGAAGGTGTTGCCGACGATCCGCGCCCCGGTCGTGCCCTCCTTGATGTCGACGTTCTCACCCCCGACGTCGGGCCCGATGGTGTTGTTGAGGATCTGGATGTTGTCGCTCCGGTCGGAGAGCGTGTTCGCGGTCCCCACGTACACGCCCTCGCCCATGAAACCCGGCCGTCGTTCCCGGTGTCGTAGATCCGCGAGTTCCTGATCACGCCGTCCGTGCTGGAGTTGCGGAAGTGCACGCCCTCCATGTCCAGGCCGTGCACGCTCACGCCGTCCACCACCACGCCCTTCGCGGAGTCGACCATGATGCCCTTCTGGCCGCCGGTCACGGTTAGCCCGCTGACCGTCCAGTACGACGCCCCGTTCAGGTGCAGGCCGTAGCCGCCGCTCGCGGTGAGCACCGCCTTCGACGAGCCGACGAGCGTGATGCGGGCGCTGGAGGTGCCCGCCCTGGTCGCCTTGAAGTTGCCGGTGTACGTGCCGTCGGCCAGGTGGATGGTGTCGCCGGGGGAGGCCGCGGCAACGGCCGACTTGAGCTGTGCGGCGGTGGTGACCTCGATCACCGAGGCGCCGGTCGCCGACGCGGCCGGGGCCGCGGTGGACGTCAGGACCAGGCCGCCGGTGGCCGTGGTCGCGGTGAGCAGGGAGGTGAGCAGCGTGCGGGTACGCCTGCGCATGGGGGGTGCCCTCCTGTGTCCCGGTTGTCGAGCGCCGCTAGTGTTCGTATATATGAATCAAAGGCGGGGATGTGAACGACGCGTTCCTCAGGGACGGTAGGTGAGGGGCATGAGCGCGTCAAGGTTCCCGTCGCGGCGATCACCCGGCACGCGCGCGTGCCGAGCCCTTTGAGCCAGTAAGAGGCTGTGAAAGGACGTGGGTTGGGAATGCCCGCGCCTTGCACCTCGTTGTTCACTACGAACACGAGGAGGAGCGGTCACAGTGCTTGATCCGCAGGGTTTGTACGCATGGGAACCGAAGGGCCTGGCCGTCGTCGACATGGCGCTCGCCCAGGAGTCGGCCGGCCTTGTCATGCTCTACCACTTCGACGGATACATCGACGCGGGTGAGACCGGCGACCAGATCGTCGACCGGCTCCTCGACTCGCTGCCCCATCAGGTCGTCGCCCGTTTCGACCACGACCGGCTCGTGGACTACCGCGCCCGGCGCCCGCTGCTGACGTTCCAGCGCGACCGCTGGACCGGATACGAGGAGCCCGGCATCCAGGTGCGCCTCGTCCAGGACGCCACGGGCGCGCCCTTCCTGCTGCTGTCCGGCCCCGAGCCCGACGTGGAGTGGGAACGCTTCGCCGCCGCCGTACGGCAGATCGTCGAGCGGCTCGGCGTACGCCTGTCGGTCAACTTCCACGGCATCCCCATGGGCGTTCCGCACACGCGCCCGGTGGGTCTGACCCCGCACGGCAACCGCACCGACCTGGTACCGGGCCACCGCAGCCCGTTCGAGGAAGCGCAGGTACCCGGCAGCGCCGAGGCGCTCCTCGAGTACCGCCTGATGGAGGCCGGACACGACGTCCTGGGCGTCGCCGCGCACGTCCCGCACTACATCGCCCGCTCCCCGTACCCGGACGCGGCACTGACCGTCCTGGAGGCCATCACGGCGGCCACCGGCCTGGTCCTCCCGGGCATCGCCCACTCCCTGCGCACCGACGCCCACCGCACGCAGACGGAGATCGACCGGCAGATCCGGGAGGGCGACGAGGAACTCACGGCCCTCGTCCAGGGCCTGGAGCACCAGTACGACGCCGCCGCGGGCGCGGAGACCAGGGGCAACATGCTTGCCGAGCCCGTCGAGATCCCGTCGGCGGACGAGATCGGCCGCGAATTCGAACGGTTCCTGGCGGAGCGAGAAGGGGACAACTGATCCGATAGGCTGCCGGACGGCCGCGCCCCGCCGGTCTCCGCTGACGCGGAGGTGGCCCGGTGGGTGTGACCGGAGGTACCGGAGTCGGCAAGCCGTCCCCGCGCCGGCGGGGGTTCGTGAGGTGGAGGCGCGGTCATGCTGTCCGTGGGCCTGACCGGCGGCATCGGAGCCGGCAAGAGTGAGGTGTCGCGGCTGCTCGCCGAGTGCGGGGCCGTGCTGATCGACGCCGACCGCATCGCGCGCGAGGTGGTCGCCCCGGGTACGCCCGGCCTCGCGGCGGTCGTCGAGGCCTTCGGGCCGGAGGTGCTCGCCGAGGACGGCAGCCTGGACCGGCCCAAGCTGGGCTCCATCGTCTTCGCCGAGCCGGAGAAGCTGGCCGTCCTCAACTCGATCGTGCATCCCCTGGTGGGCGCCCGCTCCCGCGAACTCGAAACGGCCGCCCCCGACGACGCGGTCGTGGTCCACGACGTTCCGCTCCTCGCCGAGAACGGCCTCGCACCGCTCTACGACCTCGTGATCGTCGTCGACGCCAGTCCCGAGACCCAACTCGACCGGCTCGTACGGCTGCGCGGGATGACCGAGGAGGACGCACGCGCGCGCATGGCCGCGCAGGCGACACGCGAGCAGCGCCTGGAGATCGCGGACATCGTCATCGACAACGACGTACCGCTGGACCAGCTCGGGCGGCGGGTGAAGGAGGTCTGGGCCGAGCTCGTCCGCAGAGCCCAGGAGCCGCGCAGGGCGCCTCGGGCATAGCTGCCCGCCGCCGGCCGGGGCCTTGAATGGCTGCGCCCCGCCGGAGCCGGGAAGGGAGTCCTTGTGCCAGGAATAGCCGTGCCCCCGCGGCGCGTTGAATCCGCCCAGTGAGGGAAGGACTCTGCCGTGCCCGAAACCAGCGGTTCGACCGGACGTACTCCGGAGACGCACGTCATCCACTTCCGTGCCGCCGAGCAGCTGCTCGCCGCACGGGACCCGCGGGGCGCGGTGAAGCTGCTCGACGGGGTCATCGCCGCGCACCCGGAGAACACGGCCGCCCGCCTGCTGCGTGCGCGTGCCTTCTTCGCGGCCGCGCAACTGCGACCCGCCGAGCTGGAGTTCAGCATCGTCCTGGAGCGCGAGCCGGACAACGCGTTCGCGCACTTCGCGCTCGGCCGCACCTACGAGCGCCAGGGCCGCCCCGACCAGGCCAGGCGCCACTTCCGGCTGGCGGCCGCGCTGGATCCGAACCCGCAGTACCTGAAGCGGGCGCGCTTCGAGTCCTGAGTGCCTGCCTCCGCCGGGGGTTTCGAGTCCTGAGTGCCTGCCCCGGCCGGGGGTGACGTGCGAAGGAGGCCCCGTCTACGGCTTTCGGTGCTCCGGTGGCCAGTACGGCGGGACGTCGCGGCCCGGCTGGTAGTGCGGGCCCTGCCGTAGGTGCCTGACGATCACCGCCAAGTCGATGGTGATCACCAGCCACAGCAGTCCGCAGGCGGCCGCCCACCCGGGCCGCCCGACCAGCGCGAACACGACCGTACCGAAGAGCGCCCAGATCAGCCCCCACACGCTCAGCCAGAACCGCGCCCGCAGAGCACTGCGCGCGGTTGTCGGTTCACTGCCCGTACGCATCGCCGATCACTACTCCTCCTTGCAACGTACTCTTCGATGAGGACGTTCACCAAGGGGGGACCGTGCCGTGCTGCCTGACGCCGACGAGCTGCCCGAGGTGCTGCTCGATCTCGCAGTACCCCACGAGGACATCAACGAACTGGTGGGGCTCAGGCGGACATTGACGGCGGACTACGGTGCCGTGCGGCTCCTGGAGGAGTGCGTCGAGGAGCTGGTGCGGGACATCGGGGAGATCGGTGCCGGGCCCCGGCTCGGCGAGCGGGTCGCCGAGGCCCCGGCGGCGCTCGGCCGCAGCTTCGCCCTGTACGTCTTCGTCGCGGCGCTGCCGTACACGCGCGCGTACCACCGCGAGCGCGGCATTCCGGCCGACGTGTCCCGGCGTACCCTCGCCGACTTCGGACGCAACATGGCGGCGCACCGCCGGCGGTACGGCAGCACGGGGGTGAAGGCCGCGCAGTGGCTCGTCCATCACTTCCGTGGTGAGCTCTACCAGCTGGGACGGCTGCAGTTCGAGCGGGCGCGGGTCCAGGAGCGCACGGCGCCACTGCTCGCGACGGCCGGGCTGGACGTGGCACCGGGCGCCCGCTGCCTCAACCTGCATGTCCCCGACTTCCTCGGGCCCTTGTCGCCGGGCGCCTGCGACCGGTCCGTGAAGCTGGCGCGGGACTTCTTCGCCCGGCACTTTCCGGAAGAGCGGTACGAGGCCGCTCTCTGCCACTCCTGGCTGCTCGACCCACAGCTGCGGCGGTATCTGCCGGGGGAGTCCAACATCGTCCGGTTCCAGGAGCGCTTCCGGGTCGCCCGCGAGGAGACCGAACCAGCCGACACCGAACCGGTCCGGTTCGTCTTCGGCGATCCCGACCTGCCGGTGGAGAACCTCCCCCGGCGCACCTCCGTGGAGCGGGCCGTCGGAGATCACCTGCGGGCCGGGGGCCACTGGTACATCGGGCACGGCTGGTTCCCGCTGTAGGCCGGGGAGGGCCCCGGACTGACCTGCGGCGGGCGGCCCTCCCATCCGTCCTCACCAGTCCTCACCCGTCCCCGCCCGTCCCCATCCGTCCTAATCCGTCCTAATCCGTCCTCACCAGTGCTCACCAGTCCTCACCCGCCCCCGTCCTCCCCCCGCCCATCCACCCCCGTCCCCATCCGTCGTCTTCGCTCGATCCTCACTCGGACGGGTGAACCGGTCCCGGGTGGGAACGGCCGTGCGGACGCGGGCCGTTGGACGGGCATGAAGCTGAAATGGCGTGCGAGGTATCAGGGGACGGGACCGGGGGCGATCACGCCGGACGGTTGCGCGGTCGAGCTGTACTCGCGGCTGCCCGTCGGAAACGAGCCGGACATCATCGCCGCGGCCGTGCCCGCCGGTGCGCACGTCCTGGAGCTCGGTTGCGGCGTGGGCCGCGTGACCCACCCGCTGCTGGAGCGCGGCTTCACGGTCACGGCGGTGGACGAATCCCCGGAGATGCTGGAGCGGGTGCATGGGGCGCGGACGATATGCAGCCCGATCGAGCACCTGGACCTGGGGGAGACCTTCGACGTCGTGATGCTCGCGTCGTTCCTCGTGCACGCCGGCGACGTCGAGGTGCGGCGAGGCCTGCTGCGCACCTGCGCCCGGCACGTCGCTGAGGGCGGCTGCGTGCTGATCCAGCGGGAGGGAGCGGACTATCACACGAATCTGCCGCGCGAGCGGATCGACCCTCGTGGCTTCGCCGTCCGGATCGTGTCGGCCGAGCCGGTCGGGGACGGGGTTAACTCGGTGCGCGCGGAGTACGTGTTCCCGGACGCGACCTGGACGCAGACGTTCCTTACCCGGCCGCTGACGAGGGAACAGTTCGAGGAGGCGCTGGCGGAGGCGGGGCTGAAAGTGGACAGGTATCTGACGCAGGACGGGACCTGGGTGAGGGTGGTGCCGATGGAGTAGGGAGTAGGGGGAGGCGTAGAAATCCGCCGGTCGGCGATGAGTTCCACGGCGAGGGCCGGTCTACCTCTGTGACAGCAACAGGGACCGCTTCCCACAGGAGACCCCCATGTCCGAGACCACTGCTTCCGTCCCGCCGGTTGCCCCCGCCGCGTCCGCCCGTGGCCGCCGCGCCCGTATCGCACTGCGCGCCGTGCAGGTGCTGCTCGCCCTTTTCTACGGGATCGCGAGCGCGCTGCCCAAGCTGATCGCGCACCCGTCGGCCGTCGAGTCCTTCGACAAGATCGGCTGGGGCAGTACGGGCATGTACACCATCGGCGCCCTGGAACTTGCCGGAGCCGTGGCGTTGCTGATCCCGGTGCTGCAGTCGGTGGCGGCGATGGCGCTGAGCGCGCTGATGGTGGGGGCGTTCATCGTCCAGCTCACCGTCTTCGACGGACAGTACGCCGCGACACCGCTCATCCTGATCGTGCCGCTCGCCCTCATCGCCTGGGCCCGGCGGGGCCACAACGGGGAGTTGCTGCGCCTGGTACGGCGACGGGGGTGACCGTACGACCGTCCGGCGGCGGCCGCATGAACGTCGGTAGCGGCCGCACGCGCATAAACGTCGGTAGCGGCCGCACGGACGTCGGTGGCGGCCGCATGACCGTCCGGTCGGTGACGACCGGCGGCGGTGACGACCTGCGGCGGTGACGCCCCGGCGGGCCGCGGGGCCCGAACCGGACGTCACCGCCGTGTTCCGTGGCCGGGCGGCTGGGCCGTTACCGTCGCCGTGTCTTACGGGGCTGCTGGGCGACACCGCCGCGAATGTCCCGCGGCTGGGCTGTGGGCCGTCACCGTCGCGCGTGTCATGAGGCTGGTCGGTGGGGGCGTCACCGTTCGTCGGGGCGGCCGCCCAGGCCCTGCAGACGTTCGAGCTCGCGGCGGTCCCGCTTGGTGGGGCGGCCCGCGCCACGGTCGCGGATGCCGAGGGGGGCGACGGCCTCGCGGGGCGGGGGCGGCGGGGAGTTGTCGATGTAGCACTGGGCGGCCACGGGGGCGCCGACGCGCTTGCGGATCAGGCGCTTCACGACGACGATCCGCTCCCGGCCCTCGTGCCGCAGGCGCACCTCGTCGCCGACGCGCACGGAGTGGGCGGGCTTCACCCGCTCGCCGTTGATGCGGACGTGCCCGCCCCGGCAGGCGGCGGAGCCGATGGAGCGGGTCTTGACCAGGCGCACCGACCAGATCCAGCTGTCGATCCGCACGGTCTCACCGCTCGCGGGAGCGGCCGCCTCGGCGGCAGCCACAGCGGCGGCGACCTTCGGATCCACGGCCTGTGCAGCAGTCCCGTCGCCGGTCCTTGCCTCGTCGGAGTGCTGTCCGGCCTTCTCCTCGTCACCTTCCAAAGCCATGTCCTCGACCTTAGTCCCCCGGACTGGCCGAACCCGGCGAATTTTCAGGCCGGTGCTCAGCCCCCGTCCGCCTGTGCTCAGCCCTCCGTCCGCCGGTGCGTGCTCAGCCATCCCCGTCCTACGGTGCTCAGCCACCCCGTCCGACGGCGCTCAGCCACCGCCATCCCAGGGCTGTGGGCGGAGCTGTGGCCATTCTCTCGATGCCGATCTGTGTGTTCGTGGCGCTGGGGGGCGGCATTCACCGGGCACGCGGCGGTGGCATCACGTCGGCATACGGTGGAGGCATGGACACCAGCAGCCTCGGCGCCCTCGACCGGCGGATCGCGGACTGCCGGGCCTGCCCGCGTCTGGTCGCCTGGCGCGAGGAGGTGGCCCGCACCAAGCGCGCCGCCTTCGCCGACTGGACGTACTGGGGCCGCCCGGTGCCGGGCTTCGGGCCGTCTGATGCCCGGCTGCTGATCGTAGGACTCGCCCCCGCCGCGCATGGCGGCAACCGCACCGGCCGCATGTTCACCGGCGACCGCTCCGGCGACGTGCTGTACGAGGCGCTGTACGACGTGGGCCTCGCCTCGCAGCCCACCTCCGTCTCCTCCGACGACGGCATGGAACTGTACGGTGTCCGTGTCACCTCGCCCGTGCACTGCGCCCCGCCCGCCAACAAGCCGACGCCCGGGGAACGCGACACCTGTCGGCCCTGGCTGGTGCAGGAGCTGAAGCTGCTGCGGCCCACGCTGCGCGCGGTGGTGGTCCTCGGCGCCTTCGGCTGGCAGGCGGCGCTGCCGGCCTTCGCTGAGGCGGGCTGGGCGGTGCCCCGGCCTCGGCCCGCCTTCGCCCACGCCGCACCGGCATCTTCAAGAATGAGGCGACGGAGCTGTCGTACGCCGGTTACGGTGCCCCGGTGGGCCTGTATCCGGAGATCGAACCCTACGACCACGGCATGCTCGACGTCGGCGACGGCAACCGCGTCTACTGGGAGACCTGCGGAAATCCGCACGGCAAGCCCGCGGTGATGCTGCACGGCGGGCCGGGCTCCGGCTGCACCCCGCGCTACCGGCGCTACTGCGACTTCGCCGCGTACCGGATCGTGCTCCTCGACCAGCGCGGCTGCGGGCGCTCCACACCGCACGCGAGCGCGTACGACACCGACATGAGCGTCAACACGACCGCGCATGTGATGGCCGACCTGGAGCTGCTGCGGCGGCACCTGGGCATCGAGCGGTGGCTGGTGTGGGGCGTGTCGTGGGGGTCGGTGCTCGGGCTGCGGTACGCCGAGACGCATCCCGGTGTCGTCTCCGAGCTGGTGCTGACGGGTGTCGCCACCGGCTCGAATCCCGAGGTGACCCTGCTGACCAGGGGAGTGGGGAGGATCTTCCCGGAGGCCTTCGAGCGGTTCCTCGCCGAGCTGCCCGAGGGCGAGCGCGGCGGGAACCTCGCGGCGGCGTACAACCGGCTGATGGAGTCGCTCGACCCGGCGGTGCGGGAGCGGGCGGCACGTGCCTGGACAGATTGGGAGACGGCGACGATCCCCGCCCCGCCGCGCTCGGTCGAGCGCTTCGAGGACCCGGTGTTCCGCATGGGCTTCGCCCGCACCGTCACGCACTACTTCGGCAACGACCACTTCCTCGGCGAGGGCAATGACGAGGGCGTGGTACTCCGCGACGCCCCCCTGCTCAAGGACATTCCCGGCACCCTCGTCCAGGGCAGCCTCGACTTCGGCAACCTCCTCGGCATCGTCTGGCGGCTCCACCACGCCTGGCCCGGCAGCGAGTTGGTCGTGGTCGACGAGGCCGGGCACGACGCGGGAGCGCCGGGCGTCGTGGGGGCGCTGGTGGCGGCGACGGACAAGTACGCCCGGAGCTAGGGGAGGTGGGCCTCCCCGGTTTCTCCGAACAGATGCCGGACCGTCGACCGGTAGTTGGCCTGCACGTGGCTGAGGGCGCGGGCACGGGCCCGGTCCGGGTCGCCGGAGGCGATCGCCTCATACAACTCCCGGTGCTCGATGAGAAGTTGGGGCCACTCCTCGTTCTGCCGGGTGAGCCAGCGCAGGCGGCCGTCGACCGGTTCCATGACCGAGATCAGCAGGCTGTTGCCCGCCATGGCCAGGATGCGGTCGTGGAAGCGGGTGTTGATGTCGGTGATCGTCTCGGCGTCTCCGGCCTCGGTGACCCGCGCCGCGCCCTGAAGCAGCTCCCGCAGCTCGGCCAGGGCCTCCTCGGTCGCCCGTGACGCGGCCAGCCCGGCCGCGTACACCTCCAACGCCTCGCGCAGCTCGAAGAGTTCCTTGACGTCGGTCGGGGTGAGCCGGCGGACGACGGTACGGCGCGGGGTCTCGAAGAGGACGAAGCCCTCGGCGACCAGGGCCCGGATCGCCTCCCGGACCGGGACGCGAGAGACCCCGAAGCGCTCGGCCAGCTCCCGCTCCACCAGCCGGTCGCCGGGGCGCAGACGGCCCGCGATGATGTCCTGCCTCAGGGTCGCCAGGACCCGCTCGCGCACCGCGCCGAGGAGTTCGATCTTCGCCATGGAGCCATCTTCGCCGACGCGAGGGGGCTTTTACGGAGCCGTAACGGCACGGATATCGGTCGGAAGTCTTGACGGGGGCACCATGGCCGCAGTTTGGTATACCAAACGCGCTCGCAGTCGCGACCCACATCCGTATCCACACGCCCGCAACCGCCCGCAACCGCACCCGAGCCCGTACGGCAAGGCCCCTTCGTCCCCTCGTCCAGGGAGGCCCCCGTGTCCCTCGCCAACCGTGCCGAAGCCACCGGCACAGCCGCGTTCGTCCCCGACCCCCGGCTCACCAACGATGACCTCGCGCCTGCGCAGAAGCGCAGCTGGAAGGTCTTCGACCTCTTCGCGATGTGGATGTCCGACGTCCACAACCTCGGCAACTACACCTTCGCCGCCGGACTGCTCTTCCTCGGCATGAACGTCTGGCAGATCTTCACCTCCCTGCTGGTCGGCTTCGTGATCATCTATCTCGGGATGAACATGATGGGCCGCATCGGCCAGCGCACCGGCGTCCCCTTCCCGGTCGTCAGCCGCATCGCCTTCGGCGTCTGGGGTGCCAACATCCCGGCGCTGATCAGGGCCGTCATCGCCATCATGTGGTACGGCATTCAGACCTATCTCGCCTCCGTCGCGGTCAACGTGATGCTGCTGGCCGCCTGGCCGGGCCTGAACTCCTGGACGCACAGTTCCTTCCTGGGGCTGGACGCGCTGGGGTGGGTGTCCTTCATCGCCCTGTGGCTGGTCCAGGCACTGATCATCAGCCGGGGCATGGAGTCCGTCCGGAAGTTCCAGGACTTCTGCGGTCCCGCCATCTGGCTGGTGATGATCGCGCTCGCGGTCTGGGTCCTGGCCAAGGCCGACTGGACCATCTCGCTCACCACGACCCCGCACCCGGTCTCCGTCGGCGAGCAGTGGCGGCAGTGGTTCGGCGCGATCGGCCTGGTGCTGGCCACCTACGGCACGCTGATGCTCAACTTCTGCGACTTCTCCCGCTTCGCGCCCGACTACAAGACTGTCCGGCGCGGCAACTTCTGGGGCCTGCCCATCAACTCGACGGCCTTCGTGATCGTGTCGGTCGTCGTCACGGCGGGTGCCTACGAGGTGTTCGGCAAGGAGATCACCGACCCCGCCTACCTCGTCGCCGAGATCGGCAACACCTGGGTGCTGGTCGTGGGCGCGCTGACCTTCGCCGTCGCCACCATGGGCGTCAACATCGTCGCCAACTTCGTCTCCCCGGCGTACGACCTCGCCAACGTCTGGCCGCAGAAGATCACCTTCAAGGTCGGCGGCATGATCAGCACGGTGGCCGCGCTGGTGGTGACGCCGTGGAACCTCTTCTCGAACCCGACGGTCGTCAACTACTTCCTCGGGGGCCTCGGCGCCTTCCTGGGCCCGCTGTTCGGCGTGATCATGGTCGACTACTACTGGGTGAAGCGTGGCCGCGTCGACGTCGACGAACTCTTCAACGCCCGGCCTGACTCCCGCTACCACTACCGCAAGGGCGTCAACCCCAAGGCACTGTGGGCGTTCCTGCCCTCGGCGGCGGTCGCGGCGGTGCTCGCGTTGGTGAAGACGTTCAGCGACGTGGCCCCGTACTCGTGGTTCTTCGGAACGGCACTGGCGGCCGGGCTGTACGCGACGCTGTGCCGGAGTGACCGGTCGGTTCCCGAGCCCGTGGAGGTCTGAGCGGAGTGCGGATCATCGTCACCAACTGCAACACCACGCAGGAGATGACCGAGGAGATCGTACGAGGTGCCCGGGCCGCCGCAGCTCCGGGCACCACCGTGACCGGGCTGACCCCTGCCTGGGGCCCGGAGTCCGCGGAGGGCTGGCTCGACAGCTACCTGTCGGCGGCGGCCGTCCTCGACACGCTGCGGACGTACGCCGGGCCGCCGTACGACGCCGTGGTCATGGCAGGGTTCGGGGAGCACGGGCGGGAAGGCGTCCGGGAGCTGGTGGACGTACCGGTCGTCGACATCACGGAGGCCGCGGCGCATCTCGCATGCCTGCTGGGGCGGCGGTACGGGGTCGTCACCACGGTGGAGCGGTCGTGCGGGCAGATCGAGGACAGCCTGGAGACCGCCGGGGTGGGGCGGAACTGCGTCGCCGTGGTCGGCACGGGCATCGGCGTGCTCGACCTCGGTGACAGCGAGCGCACGGAGGCTGCGTTCCTGGCGGCCGCCGAGCGGGCGCGGGAGGCCGGGGCGGAGGTGCTGGTTCTGGGCTGCGCCGGCATGACGGGGTTGCAGCGGGCGGTGGGGGAGAAACTGGGGATTCCGGTCGTCGACGGGGTGGCGGCGGGGATCAAGCTCGCGGAATCGCTGGTGGCGCTGGGGCTGACGACCAGCCGGGCGGGCAGCTATGCAAAGCCGTTGCCGAAGCGGCGGGAGTGGGGGCGTCCGGCGGGGTGACCGTCCGAGTCCGACACCGGGCCGCCGGTACGGGACTCACGGCCGCCACACATACCGCGCATCCGGCTCTCGCTCCGCGTTCCCGCTGCCGTCCGTGTACTCGACGGCGACGAAACCGTGCCGCTCGTAGAAGCGGCGGGCGGGCTTGTTGACCTGGAAGGTCCACAGGGCGAGCCCCTGCGGACTGCGCTCCTTGGCCAGCGCGACGAAGCGGTCGCCGATGCCGCGCCCGCGCCAGTCGGGGTCGAGGTAGAGCTGGGACAACAGATCGCCGTCAAGCACCATCACGCCCACGATCCCGCCGCCGTCCGCCGCCTCGGCGACCCAGGTCTCCTGCAACGGCACCACCACGTCACGGATGTAGTCCCGCACCTCGTCGTCGGAGCGAGGTCGAACGACGGTGGGCAGCGTGACGGCGAAGGACCGCAGCCAGACATCGGCCGCGGCACCGGCATCTGCGCCGTCCGCCCGACGCAGCGTGACCGTTGTCTCGCCCTCACGAGGTTGCCCCCTCCGGAACGACGGCCGTCGCCGTGATCTCCACCAACTGCCCCGTGTAGCCGAGGCAGGCCACGCCGATCCACGTCGACGCATGGGGCCCGGCACTGAGCCCGGACGCCTCGACGACGGCCCAGACGGCGGACAGCACCGCGGGCTCACTGCTCACAACGTACACATCGGTCGACACGACATGCGCCAAGTCGCCCCCGACCGACCGCAGTTGCTCCTCCAGATGGGCGATCACCTGCTCGGCCTGCCGCACCGGATCGCCCTCACCGACCAGTTTCCCGCCGGCGTCAGCGGAACGGACCCAGCGAGAAACGCCAGCTTCGTCCCGGCCTCGACGACCGAGGCGTGGGAGTACGTGGGCGGCGGGAAGAGACCGGGGACGGTGACACGCTGGATCATGCGGGCTCCTGGGACGGACGCGGGCAACTTCCCGATCATCCGGGTCCGCTGTCGCGGACGCATCCGAATATTTCGTCGCGGCGCCGGCGGAGCAGTCATAGGCTCCCAGCGCCCCCACAACCGGACCCGCTGGAGCCGCAGCCGTGCCGTCCCTCTCCGACCGGACCTTCCTCGACACCACCGCCGACCGGCTCGCCGCCCTCCCCGGGGTCCGGGCCGTGGCCCTCGGCGGCTCGCGGGCCCAGGGCACCCACGGACCCGACAGCGACTGGGACCTGGCCGTCTACTACCGCGGCCGCTTCGACCCCGCCGACCTTCGCGCCCTCGGTTGGGAGGGCGAGGTCTCCGAACTCGGGGGGTGGGGCGGCGGGGTGTTCAACGGCGGTGCCTGGCTGACGATCGACGGGCGCGGTGTCGACGTGCACTACCGGGATCTCGACGTCGTCGAGCACGAGTGGGCCGAGGCGGAGGAGGGACGTTTCCGGATCGAGCCGCTGCTCTTCCATCTCGCCGGGATTCCCAGCTACCTGGTCGTCGCGGAGCTCGCGATCAACCGCGTGCTGCGGGGGGAGCTGCGCCGGCCCGCCGCCTACCCGCCGGAGCTGCGCCGGACCGCGCCGGAGCGCTGGTACGGTCCGGCCACCGCCACCCTCGCGTATGCGAAGGCGGGCCATGCCCCGAAGGGATCCCTCACCCTGGTCGCGGGTGCGATCGCCGTCGCCGCGACCCAGACGGCGCACGCGGTGCTGGCCGCGCGAGGGGAGTGGACCACCAACGACAAGGGCCTCATCGCCCGAGCGGGGCTGCGGGAGGTCGACGGGATCCTCAGCGGTCTGACGGCGTCTCCCGCGACCTTGACCCGGGCGGTCACGGAGGCCGAGACGCTGCTCGGTCGCGCCGTGCGGCAGGTGGGTGGTCACACCTGAGGAAGCGGGGGCGGGCTCAGCTGCCGCAGGAGTGGAGCACCCGGGGAGGTGTCGGCTTCTCTCCCAGAGCAGGTCGGCCTGCTCGATCACCGCCCGCAGGACGCGCGCTTCGCCGGTGTCGTCCGGCGGCAGGAAACCCGTCGGCGTCACCAAGGCGGGCGGTGGTGAGGCCAGCGTGCTCGTCCGGCCCGCTCTGCGACAGAGCCGCGACGGGATGCGCGGTTCGGCTCACGCCGTACGACGACGGCGTCGTACGTTGGCGCGATGAGCCAGTCTCCCGAGGGCCACGCTCCCGCCGATCTCATCATCACCGGATGCACCGTCCTCGTGCACGACGATCAAAAGCGGATCGGGTTCCGGGAGAACGCGGCCGTCGTCGTACGGGACGGTGCCGTGGTCTGCGTCACCCGTGCCGACGCCGCCGCCGACCTCCCCGCCGCCGAGCGGATCGACGCCCGCGGCCAGGTCGCCCTGCCCGGTCTGATCAACTGTCACACCCATGCGCCGATGGTCGCGCTGCGCGGGGTGGCCGAGGACCTGCCCACCGAGGAGTGGTTCAACGACGTCGTCTGGCCGATCGAGTCCAACCTCACCGAGAGGGACGTGGAGTTGGGCGCCCGGCTCGCCTGCGCCGAGATGATCCGCGGGGGCGTCACCTGCTTCGCCGACCACTACTTCGCCATGGAGGCCGTCGCCGCCGTCGTCGCCGAGTGCGGGATCCGGGCCCATTTCGGCGAGGCCTTCTTCTCCTCGCAGGGGCCTCAAGGGCGGGAGAAGTCCCTGGAGTTCGCGCTGCGGCGGCGCGGCGGCGCAGGCGGCCGCATCACCACCGCCCTCGCCCCGCACGCTCCCTACACCGTGACCGACGCCGACCTCGCCGCCACCGCCGAGCTCGCCCGCGACACGGACTGCCCGTGCACATCCACGCCGCCGAGAACCGCGGCCAGACCGACATCAGCCTCGCCCGGCACGGCCGCACCCCCATCGACGTCCTGGAGCGCACCGGGCTCCTCGACACCGACCTGCTCATCGCCCACGGCACCGGCATCGTCGAGCGCGACCTGCCCGTGCTGCGGCGAGCGGGCGGTCGTACGGCCGTCGCCACCGCGCCCCGCGGCTACCTCAAGTTCGCCTGGCCCACCACCACACCCGTCCGGGCCCTCACCGCCCTCGGTATCCCCGTCGGGCTCGCAAGGGCGGCGCCGCCTCCAACAACTCCCTCGACGTGTGCGAGGCGATGGCGCTGACCTCCCTGATCCAGAAGTCCACCGAGGGCGACCCCCGTTGGCTGACCTCCCGTCAGGCCATGCACCACGCCACTCTTCAGAGCGCCCGCGCGGTCGGCCTGGGCGAGAGCGTCGGCAGCATCGCCCCGGGCGCCGGGCCGACCTCGTCCTCGTCGACCTCACCGGACCGCACACCCAGCCCGTCCACGACCTCGCCGCCACCCTCGTGCACAGCGCCCGGGCCTCCGACGTCCGCACCACCATCGTCGACGGACGGATCCTCATGCGCGACCGCGAGCTGCTGACGATCGACGTGCCCGCCGTCGTACGGGAGCTGGGGGAGCGGCTGCCCGCGCTCGTCGACCGCAGCCACGGCCGGCGCATCCAGGAGTACGACACCTGACGGGCCCTCTTCAGACCTGACGGGCCTCTTCAGGCCTGACAGGCCCAATTCAGGGTCGGGCCCGTGGATCCCGCGGACGGCGTCATCGACCACCCCCACGACGTGCCGGACCTGGCGCTCGCGGAGGGTGAGCCGCGGTGGCGGCCCTCCCTGCGCGCCCGCGGCCTGGTCACCCTCGCGGTGACGTACTGAAAAATTCTCGTGACTCCGCGGTGAGTTCCTTCCCTCCCGCCGGTCACCACCTGGAACGGACCGTCGCACAGGAGGGGCCCATGTCGCTGCCGGAGATCGTCTCGCGTGAACAGTGGCGCGCGGCGCGCGAGGAGTTACTGGTCAAGGAGAAGGCGGCCACGCGCGCGCGTGACGCGCTCAACGCGGAGCGGCGCAGGCTGCCCATGGTCGAGGTCGACACGGAGTATGTCTTCGAGGGAGGCGACGGCAAGGCCACGCTGCCGGACCTCTTCGAGGGGCGCAGTCAGCTCGTCGTCTATCACTTCATGTTCGCGCCCGAGTGGTGCGCGGGCTGCCGCAGTTGCTCCGCGTTCCTCGATCAAATCGGGCATCTCGCCCATCTTCATGCCTGCGGCACCTCGTTCGCGGCCGTGTCCCGGGCGCCGTACACGAAACTCCTGCCGTTCAAGGCGCGGATGGGCTGGGCAGTGCCCTGGTACTCCTCTTCGGGCAGCGACTTCAACCGCGACTTCGAGGTGACCCTGGAGTGCGACGGGGAGCTCGTCGAGCGGCCGGGCCTCAGCTGCTTCCTGCGGGAGCGGGACCGCGTCTTCCACACCTACTCGACGTACGAACGCGGCCTCGACGGTCTCGGCTCCACCACCAGCCTGCTGGACCTGACGGCGCTCGGGCGGCAGGAGGAGTGGGAGGAACCCAAGGGGCGTGCGTCGGCTCTCGGGGCCCCTGCGGGCAGTGAGCGGATCCGGTACCACGACGAGTACGAGGAGTGAACGCGCGGTGTAGGCAGGTTGACGCGGAATGTGATCGGAATGTGGGAAAATGTGACGTACTTATCACGCTCGGCGTTGAACGCGTGTCAACTACGTCTCAGTATTGTCACTTGCCGAGGCGTTCACCTCCTGGTTGGCGTTTAACTCTACGAGTACAGCGCTACATGGAGGTGCAGGGTGAACGGGCGAACGGTGCTCGAGCGCTTTCCCGCCGGCGGGCCGCGCGGGTCGTGGCCGGCGGAGGAGTTCGCGCATGCGCGACGTCTGGAGGGCCTGCCCGCGGAGGTCGTGATGGATCTCGCGACGGACACGTTCCTGGTGATCGTCCGCGGTGGCGACAGCGGCAGTGACGCGGCTGCGTGACGTGGAAGGTCAGCCCGTCTCCGGGGCGGGCACCTTCGCCGTGAACTGCTCCGCCTGGAGCGCGTACAGCTCCGCGTAGAGGCCGCCGGTGGCCAGCAGCTCGTCGGGCGTGCCGGACTCCACGAGCCGGCCCTGGTCTAGGACGTGCACCAGGTCGGCGTGGCGCACGGACGCCAGCCGGTGGGTGATCAGGACGACCGTCTGGCCGCTGCCGGCCAGCCCCCGGATCCGCTCGAAGACCTCCAGCTCGGCGCGGGCGTCGAGCGCCGCCGTCTGCTCGTCCACGATCAGGATGCGGCCGCGCCGGTAGGCGGCCCGTGCGAACCCGAGCCGTTGCCACTGGCCCCCGGACAGCTCGTGCCCGCCGCTGAAGTTGCGCGCCAGCAGGGTGTCCAGGCCCCGCGGCAGGTCCGCGACCACGTCCTGCGCGCCCGCCTCGGCGACCGCGGTGGCCAGCCCCGCTCCTCGGTGAGGGGCTCCGACGAACGGCCGACCGCGACGTTGACCCGCGCCGTGAACGGCCAGCGCTTGAAGTCCTGCGCCACCATCGCGATGCGCTCGGCGAGCGCGTGCCGGTCCGCTCTCGCCGCGTCGACGCCGTCCCACAGGATCCGGCCCCGGTCCGGGGTGTACAGCCCGGCGAGCAGCTTGACCAGGGTCGTCTTGCCGGAGCCGTTCTCGCCGACGAGCGCCACGATCCGGCCCAGCGGGATGGTGAGGGTCACGTCGTTGAGGGCGGGACGGGCCGAGTCACCCGGATAGCTGAAGGTGACGCTCTCGAAACGGATCTCGCGCGGGTCCTGCGGCAGCGGCTCCCCGCCGGCCGGGATCGCCCGTTCGGCCGCCTCGCCGTACAGGCGGTGCAGATCGCCCACGAAGAGCGCCTCCTCGTGGAGCGAGTTGACCTCCAGGACGAGGGTGTCCAGGCTCGCGGAGCCGGTGCGGATCGCGATCACCGCCGTCCCGGCCACGGACAGCGCCATCGCCCCGGCCAGCAGCAGCCCGCCGAGCGTCGCGTACGTCGCCACGGTCGCCAGGCCCGTCCAGGCCGCCGCGAACGGGCCCGTAATGGCCACGAGCCGGGACAGCCGGGCCTACTCCGCCTCCGCGGTCTCCGACATCGCCCGGTAGTGGCGCAGCAGGAACGGGCCCACGCCGTGGACGCGGATCTCCGGGGCGGCCGCAGGCTCGGTGAGCAGACCGCTGAGCAGGTGTCCCGCGCGGGCGTGCTGCACCCAGGTGTGGAAGGACTCGTAGCGGCGCCGGGCGTTCGTCAGCGCGCTCCACGCGCTCGGCAGCGTCATCGTCACCAGCAGCGGGAGCAGTACCGGGTGCAGCACGGTGAGCACGCCCGCCGCGGCGACCAGTGAGATCATCGCGTTCACCACGCGCGTGCCGTACTGGATCATCCGGCGGGCGGAGGAGGCGCCGTACTGCGCGGTGTCCAGCAACTTGTGGAAGGCGTGGTCCTCGATCGCGGCCAGTTCCACCGCCGCCGCCCGCTCCAGGTACAGCTCGGTCGCCACCCTCCACCTTGGGCTCCAGGCGGCCCGTCGCGTACCCGTCGACGCGGCCCGCAGCAGCGCGCCGACCAGCATCACCGCCGCCATGGTGACCAGCGCGGGGACGGCGCCGCGCAGCCGGTCCTCCAGGGCGCCGCCTGCGATCACCCGGCCCAGCACGCTGTTCACCGCGAGCAGGCTCACCGCCTGCGTGGCGCCCCGGCCCGCCTCGGCGTCCAGCACGGTCCGCGCGGCGCGCCGGTCGGCCTGCCAGGCGAGCCGGAAGCTGAGGCAAGCAGTCCGGGCAGCCGCGTCACCATGCCGCGGAAGTTCAGTTCCACGAACGCCTACCGGTGCTGGTTCCAGCCCATGTCGTAGCGCAGCGCGCCGCCGAAGAGCAGCCGCTCCGACTCCGACACCTCGGGCCGGTCCGCCTCGCCCCTTCGCCCGCGTCTCTTCCCCACCGATGGCCTCCCCGATCGTGGACGAACGGCCACTATCGCGGGGCCGGCCCCTCGAGGCAGGGCGCACGATCCGGCGGGCGAAGCGCGCGGGCGCACGTCGAGGAGGAGGTCAGCGGCGGCGTACGGCCTGCGTCGGCGCCGCGGGGCGGACGTCCGTCTGCCGGAAGCATGGAACGGAGAGCAGCCGTGCGCGAAGCGCGTAAGAGCAGCCGCGCGGGAAGCGCGCCCCGAAGAACGCAGCAGGCGGCCGCCTCAGCCTCGATCCACCGCGTGACGGGTGCACTTTTTTGGGGGGAGACGAGAAGAGGTGCCTGCTGACCTGGGATGATGGGAGTTCTCACGCTTCCAACA